>CAZTDK010000119.1:0-12011 GCA_964611965.1 uncultured Binatia bacterium (SeqCode)
TGATCGTCGGGCATGCCGCCTCGTTGACGCTCTCCGGCATGAAGGGGGTGCTACGTGTGCTGGTGACCGCATCCTCCGAGACACGCGCCAAACGCTTAGCGGTCGAGCAGGGTTTGAGCATCGCTACGGCCGTCGATGCCATTGCCGCGTCGGATCGGGAGCGACGCGCTTACTTTCGCAACTTCTACAGTGTCGCGGATGAGTTGCCGACGCAGTACGACGTGGTCATCAATACGGATGTCCTCACGCTCGCACACGCCCGGGAAATGATCTTGTCCGTGGTTGAGCCTGTGCCGTGACGTTGAGACCCAATTCTTTGGACTGACCTCTCGCCACCGATCGGACCCAGAGACCCAGCGAACGGCGTTTCCCTTGACTTGTCTGCATCTTCGCCGGTCACGATCGGTGCCGACGCTGCTCCACGAAATTGATAAAGTTCAACAGTCGATCTGCGGGTTGCGCAATTCGGAGGGGGCAAGTTCCCATACCGATTCACACCCAACTGCTCCTGGCCTTGGACTTTCGGCCATTGACCAAGTCGGAAGTGGATCCCGATTGGGGTCAGATTTCGACGCCCATTTACACGCGGTTATCACCAGCCGGCCCCTTTGATCTCCGGTCGCACAGACACATGACCGCCCCAGCACAAAGGACTTTGGCGCGGCATAGGCAGTCAGGGCTGGTTCACGATGACGCCGGTGACTGCCACTGAAATCGCGGGCCTCGGGGTAAGAGCCTGGGACACGAAGACGCTCTCCCCCAGATCGGCGTCGCTGACCGCGAAGACGAAGAACTTGTTTGTGCCGGCATCGGCAGGCACGAAGTCGTTATCGTTGGCCACCCACAGGGTGTGCTTGATGATGCCGTTGATGACCATGTCACTGCCGAAGGCGACACCTTCGATCTTGGAAGGAATCTCCGTGTCGGCGATCCCGGCTGCGTTCAGAACGGCTCGGATGTCGAGGAATAGGGTCTTGTCTACGGCATACGTCAAGAGAGTGTCCTCGCCCGCGATCGCGCTGACGTCTGCGGCGCCCGCCAAGTCGATCTTGTAGAGTTGCTTGACGGTGGCACCGCTGCCGCCACCGAGGCCGTTGCCATCCCGCTCGTCCACGAGGAATTCGTGGTTGTTGATGGCCACGATCTCGCTGATGTTGTAGGAGGCGCCGCCGATGCGGTTGTTGTAGGCATACTGATGGGTAACGCCGCTGGCGATGTCGATGGTGACGATACGATCCACCTTCGCCTTGTTGCCGCCATCCTGGATCAGTGCACTCTGCATGAAGCCGACGAGCGTAGCTCCGTCGGGCGTGATGGCGAGGCCTTCCATCCCCTTGTTGCTCACGCGGCCGCTGGTGTTGCCGCTGATCTCGTCGGCACCCACCGGGCTCTCGTTCGCCACGTAGAATCCACTGGGCAGAGCGAAGGACCTAATGCGGCGTCCCGTGGCCCGGTCAAACTGGTAGACGTCGGGGCCGTACTCGTCGGAGATGAAGATGCTCTCGCCATCGTTGGAGACGCGGATCGCCTCGGGATCCAATCGAGAGTTCAGGGGATTGCCCGAGTCGCCCGAGCCATAGCCGTCGGACCGGCCCGTGAAGTAGTTGACGCCGTTGGTCGCATTTAGATCGAGGACATCCATCAGTGACTGGCTGGAGCCGGTGCCGTAGTGCAGCGAGTCGGTGGAGGACAGGAGCGTGGTTTTTGTGAGGGTGGGCGTCAGCAGGTAGCGCAGACCCGGCCCAGGATTCGGCGTCAGCGCCATCTGGACGGTGTGGAAGCGCCCGATGTACGCGGTGGTGTCGTCGATGGAGGCATCGTAGGCGACTGCGTTGGGGCCGCGATCGGGGACGTTCAGGAAGGTGTTGCCACCCGCCCAGGCCATGCCCGAGCCGAGGCTGCCTAGCACGTTCTCAGGATCGCCGTTCTCGAGGGTACCCGTGAGACCGGAAAGGTCCGTGGCCCCATCCAGGCTGCCGATGGCGATCAGCTGGGGGCCGGGGGCAGCCGCCACGCTCACGGCACAGGTGGCGGTCTTGGCGCCATCCAGAGTCGTGACGGTAATCGTCGCCACTCCCGCGCCAACTGGCGTGACCACGCCGTTGGTCACCATGGCCACCGTGGCATCGCTGATGGACCAGGAGACGTTCTTGTTGGTTGCGTTGGCAGGGCTCACCATGACCGTGAGTGTACCGGTGGCCACGCCGGCCGCGAGGCTGAGGGCCGACTGATCCAGGGATACACCCGACACGGCTACCGTCGTTGTCGAGCCGGGCAGCGATGAACTCGAGGAACCGCAGGCTAGTGCACCCGCAAGCAGTACCGACAGCAAGCTCAATTTTCGTCGATTGAAGAGTGCGAGCGGACCGGAGCCCTTCACGGGGCACGAGTAGATCTTGGTCCGTCGCATTCGGACTTCACCGAGGCAGCTGCTGGGACCGGATCGTCACAAACGACGTGAGGCAGAGCGGCAAGGACAGGTTCGTGGTAGTCGCACAGCGACTCTCCATCTGAGGTCGGTATTCGAGATGCGGGCACGTACCGCTCTGTGGCGCCTCATTCCATCGCACAGCCATTCAGCGCTCGGATCACCGCAATAAGAATCTCGTTGATTGTGATCTCTCCGTTGCCGTCGGCATCACCGGCCGTACATACCGAGAGCGAGGCGGTACCGAGATCGATGGTTACCATTGCGATCAGTTCGTTTACTGTGACATCACCGCTCCCGTCGCAGTCGCCAACACAAGCTATCGCGGTGACGGTTGGGATGGGCGTCTCGGTCGCGGTTGTTGTCGGCGTGGCCGCTGCTGTCGCGGCGCGCGTCGGCGTACCGCTAATGGTCGGCAACGGCATCTGTGTATGGGTGGCGAGTGGTGTTGGCTCCAGCGTGGCCGTGGCGGTTGGCGCACGCAAAGGCGTCGCCGTCGCAGTCGAGCCTGGCGCCGCTGTTTCGGTTGGCGTGAGGTTCACAGAAGCGACCGGCGCCACGGCTACTCCACGGAACGCCTCGTTCGCCGGCGCGGTTGCCAGGGTAGTCGCCGAGCCGCCGACCGTCCCGGTGTAGCCGGTGGTGTCGGTGAAGCTGTAGAGGGTGCCGTCCGTGCCGGTGGTGCCGGTGGCGTAGAGGGTCACGGTGCCCTCAGTGACCACGCCGTCGACACCGTGCACGCCAGCCGCGGTGATCGTGCCGCTCGCCGTCCAACTGCCGCTGACCAATGTGTACTTTAGAACCTCCCCCAGGCTGTCATTGGCCACGTACAAGGTCGCCAGGCCGTGGCCGTCGCCGAGATCCGCGAACCAATAGCCATCGTTGCCGGCGCTGTCCGGCAGACCAGGCAGTTCCGTCCCAGCCTGCCCTCCAGTCGTCGGCGTGCCCACGCCGAGCGCGCTCACGTTCAGAAAGCCCGTCGCATTGGAGTCGAAATACAGCTGGCCGCCGAAGATGTGCACCTGACGGACGCCTTTCGGGATGGTGGTGAACAACTGCGTCGACGTCGTCGACCCCAATGTGGTGAAATGGACCCCGCCCGAGCTGCCGCTGGCTCCGCCGACCCAGATGTCGGTGCCGTCAGAGCTGGTTGCACTGCGAACGTTGTTGACGCTCGACATGTCGGTGAGTGCGGTCGAGGTGTCGATCGTGCCGTCGAATTTCACCCGGCCGATCGTGCGTGGCACGGCCGTCGCGGCCGTCGTAGCGAGCGCGGCACTGCCGCCCAGGTCACTGGCATAGCCGGTCAGCAGGACGTATTGCCCGTCAGTGGAGCGGGCCAGTAGACCTTCGGAGACATCCGTGGTCGCGATGAGCTGCTTTTGCGCGCCGCTCGCGGTGGTCGGCAGAGCGACCGACTGCACCAGGCTGCCGCTCGGCGTGTACTCGTCGAGAAACACCGCGGTGCCGTTGTTGGTGGGCGTCGCGGTGCCGTCGCCCACGCGGTAGACCACGATATTTCCCGCGGTGAAGGCTCTGACCATTGGAATTGACGTCGGAGAGCTTACTGGCGTGGGCATCGGCGTCGGCGTCCACGTGGCCGCCTGCGTCGGTACGTCGCTTGTGGTTGGTGTCTGCGTGGACGCCTCGGTCGCAGTCGAGGTTGGCGTGTTGGTCGTGCTGGGTGGTGAGGTCGCCGTGTCAGTTGCGAACGGCGTCGGCGTCGGTGCGTTGGGATCGAAGGGCGCCAGTGCCACGCCGCGGAAGGCCTGGTTGCTGGACGTATCGAGGGTAACTAACGACGTCGCGCTGCCGGAGACCGTCGCGTTGTAACCGGTCGTATCGTTGAACGAGTAGAGTGTGCCGCCACCGGTTGCTGTGCTAGCGCCGGTTGTCGCGTATAGGGAAACCGTTGAGCCGTTGAGAACCCCGGTCAGCCCACGTACGGCGCCCGCACCGATGCTGCCGTTCGCCGTCCAACTGCCGCCGGCCAGTGAGTATTTCGAAATCTGACCACCATTCGTCGTGTCGTCCGCAACATAGAGCACCATTCCATCGCTGAGAGTGGCAAAAAAGAAAGCGTAGAGGTGGGTGTTCGCATCAACACCGGGAAGGTTCGCAAGAGTCTGCCCGCTGGTTGTCGGCTCGCCCGTGCCCACGGTCGCCACGGTGACGCCATTCTTCTGGCTCGATACATAGAGCTGGCCGTTAGCAATGCCGACCTGCTCAATGTTCACACTGTCCGTGCTGAGCTGCGTGGAACTGGTGCTGCCAAACATACTGTACCGCGTGTACCGGACACCACCGGCGGCGCCGGCGACCCAAATGTCAAGCCCGTCCGTACTGGTCGCGCTGCGCGGGTTGTTCGCCGGCGCGAAGTCGGTCAATGCGGTAGAGGTATCGATGCTGCCGTCAAACTTGACCCGGGCGACGGTGCGCGGGACCGTCGTTGCGGCGGTACCCGAAAGCGAGGTGCTGCCGCCCAGATTGCGGGCGTACCCCGTGAGCAGCAGATATTGGCCGTTGGCAGACCGCGTCAGCAAGCCTTCCGAGCTGGCCGTCCCGCTGGCAATGAGTTGGTTGTTCAATCCGCCGGCGGTTGTTGGCAGCGCGATCGACTGCACCAGGATGCCGTTGGGCGTGTACTCGTCGAGGAATACGGCACTGCCGGTGTTGGCCAGACTCGACGCGCCGTCGCCGACGCGGTACACCACGACATCGCCAGCTGTGAACGAAGCTGCCCGGACGCCCGCAGCGGGTAGAAGGATGAGCAATCCGATCGCCGTAGCCCGAGCGCTCCGTTCCAACGCGCGCCACTTCCGCATGTCGCCTCCAAGGTTACATCGTGGAGATAATAACAATTATCGAAATACAACTAGAGCTTGCGTGATGATGTGAGCGTTACGACTTCTACCGTCCTGTAGTCAAGAAGATCATCCCCTGGATTTTGAACGTGGTAGCCTGAGAATGCGAGGAGGATGGTGTGGTCATCCAGCTTGATCGCGGAGGGTGCGTACACGCGCGCCTCGAACTCGTCCTGTGTAGACCCCACCACTGGAGTATGCGCGGGAATCACCGTTTGCACTCCGTTTACCGGGACGGTGTGCGAGCCGATTGAGACAATCGGGTTGGTGATGTCATTCAGCACCGTCCAGGTTTGGAGCGAAGGATCAGTGGTTTCAGCGTACCCTATGTAGTGGAAGGCGTCAGAGTCGGCATCCATGCAATTGCCGCCGGCGAACAACAGGCCATAGCGGCCCGCGCCGAGGTCGAGGATCGTTCCGCCCGGCGAGATCCAGCGCGTCGCGAGGTACGATGTCGCCGTGGGATCGTGAAGGCCGGACACCTTACCCTGGTCGAAGAAGTTGACCCCATTGTAGGTTGTCGCAATGCGGACATTGACGAAATCGTGATTCGCAGGATTTGGGCTGCTCGCACCCACCGGCGCGTATGGCTGCGCCTGGCACTGCTGACCGCCAGGCAAGGCTGTGGACCCGCTCGCGTCCCCGTTGCCGATCTTCTGGACGTATAGAATCGTCAAGGGGTATATTCCCGGGACCACACCCAAGATGCCGTCTGGATTCAACAGCCCGGTAGTCCGCAGCACCCTCGACTCGTCCGTAAAATCCCTGAAAACGATAGGAACGTCGGCAAGCGCGCCGTTGAGCGGGGTGCCGGCGATCGGCGAAAGGGGTGTGACGACCAAGCCAAGCTTATCGACAGCACCGGCCGAGCGATCGAGCGTGTAGAGGAAGGTGTCCGTGGTGATCGGCGTCGGCGACGGCTGCCCGGGCCCCGGCGATGGTTGGATCGCGGGCTGCGCATTCGGGATGCGGATGACGGTCGGATGTCCAAAACCGTCATCCGCCTGGCCAGAGTCGGGGTTGGTTGATTGCTGGTTGGCCGGCAGCGCTTGCGTCAATACCAACACGATTTGCTGGAAGTCCCAGGTAAAACCGCCATCGCTCGAATGCGCCGCGACAATGGCCTCGTTGATATCTTTCGGACGCCAGTCGAAATATCCCTGCAGGTCGTTCCCGCTACCTTGGATGAACGGGAAATAGAACGGCTGCATTGGGCTTGTCGCTCCAGAGTTGGCCATCATGAAATTCTTGTCATAGCCGTACGACCTGTTGGGAACTGAGGGCGGGTGGGGATTGCCTGGCGCCAGCTGCGCGAGCGTCCACGGGCCTCCGTTGACCATCGCGGGAACAGGGGCGCTGGCTGCGGACCATGTCACCGGACCCATGTCGGAATCATTACTTCCGCCACAGCCAGCCAGCGCGATGACCAGGCATGATATCACCAGCACCGAGAAGCGCCGCAACACGACGCGGGACAGTCTTATTCGCATTTTCTCCTCATGGAAGGTTCCGCAGTCCGCGCGCCGGCGCGATTCGCTCGGCGTCCTCGAACAACGCCGCGCCTCGACGTTGATCATCGGTTGGCGTTGGACGGGTCAGCCGTTCGGGCACGTGTTCAGGGCATTGTTGAGCGCGGTGATGATCTCGTCGATCGTGATCTCGCCATTCCCATCGGCGTCGCCGGCAGTGCAGCTCGAGACCGGGCTGGTGCCGAGGTCAATGTTCACCATCGTGATGAGATCGTTGACGGTGACCACATGGCTGCCGCTGCAGTCGCCAACGCAGGCAACCGGTGACGGCGTCGGCGTCGGAGCGGCGGTGCCGACAGGGGCCAATGCGATGCCGCGGAAGGCCTCATTGGTAAGCGCGGTGAGGAGAGTGTTGGCTGTCCCGGATGCGTTCCCACCGTATCCGCTGCTGTCGGTAAACGCGTACAGTGTGCCGCTGGTCCCGTCCAAACCGCTGGTGGTCGCGTACAGCGCAACCGCCGTCCCGCTCACCACGCCCGTCAGTCCGTGAACATTGGGCGCATCAATCGCCCCGTTTGCGTTCCAGTTCCCACCGATCAGTGAGTACTTTTGGATCTGCCCCCCGCCAGTGGTGTCATCGGCAACGTAGAGGGTGTCGACGCCCGGCGCGCCGTCGAGGTCGGCGAAGAATAACGCATTCGGAAAGTTGCTGGTTGGAAATCCCGGCAGGTTCGTGATGCTTTGCCCAGTGGTCGTTGGGATGCCCGTACCCACCGTCGCCACCCGGATAGTCGTCTTTTGACTCGATATGTAGAGCTGCCCGTCGAAGATATTGACCTGACGGATGTTTTTGCCGTCGGTACTGATCTGGGTAGAGGTCGTGCCTCCGAGCGTAGTGTACCGTACACCGCCAGCCGCGCCACCGACCCAGAGTTGGGTGCCGTCTGTGCTCACCGCGCTGCGCGGGTTGTTGCCATCGGCGAAGTCGGTCAACGCGGTGGAGGTATCTACATTGCCATCAAAGCTTACTCGCCCGACGGTTCGGGGAACCATCGCCGCAGCAGTGCCCGAAAGCGCGGCATTGCCCGGCAGGGTGCTGTCGTAGCCGGTGAGCAACACGTAGCGACCGTCGGTGGAGAGCGCCAGCAAGCCTTCCGACACTGATGTGCCGCTGGCAATGAGTGGTTGGTTCGCGCCGCTCGCGACCGTTGGCAACGCGATCGACTGCACCAGTGTCCCGCTCGGCGTATACTCGTCAAGAAACACTGCGGCACCGCTGTTGGCCAGCAGCGCCGAGCCGTCACCAACCCGATAGACAACCAGGTCGCCGGGAATAAAGGTGTCGCCAAAGCTGCTGGTGTCGCCAGTCGCGACGAGCAACCCGATCAATGTGGAAACGACGCCCCAACGGACAGTGCGTGCTGTATACATATTCCCCTTCCCTTCGAATTGCTCGCACGCCGTGAGGGCGTGCAACCCTAGCCCTTATCGAGGGAAGGGACGTATCATTTTCGCTGTGAATCCCGCGTGACGACCGTGTGAACACGCCGTGAAGGAACGCGTCGGAAGCGCCGCAGCATGGGGGCTGGCTGAGTGACCGCGTGCCATTGGGCGCACGCGGATCACTCGTCCCGCTACTGCGGCGTCAGGGCTCCGGAAGTGGCGTTGTCCCGGCGCAGTAGATCCGTCCATTGATCTGATCCAGGAAGGTTGTCACAGAATCGGCCAAGCTGCTCTGTGCGGCGCCGCCAAGGCAGGCCGGACAGAGCGGGGTCTTGAGCCCGAGCAGCTTGCCGCTTGCCTTGTCGTAAGCGGCCCTACAGGACACAGGCTTCGCGCTGCCCGCTTCGCACGCGTCTTCATCGAAAGGCTTGCCCTTCAAGGCGAAATTACCCTCCTTGATCTGGCACATCGTGTTGCATCCCAGCAGCGTCTTGAGGTGTGTCGTGACCGTGTCTTCACATTTCTGCGTGTGGATGTCGGGAGGAACGAACCCGGAATCGGCGCCGCCCAAGCCCACAGTTCCGGCACAATAGATCTGACCATTTTGACCCTCGGCGAACGCGGTGACCGTATCGGCGAGACTGTTCTGCGCAGTGCTGTCCAGACAGGTGGGACAGATCGGCTTCTTGCGGCCCAGCAGGGCTGCGGTCGCCTTGTCGAAGGTCGCACGGCACGACGCCGGCTTGCCGGCTCCTTGCTCACACGCAGCCTCGTCGAAGGGCTTTCCCTTCGCAGCGGCATCGGCCAGCTTGATCTGGCAGGTCAGAACACATTTGGTGAGCCGCCTGAGGTGCGCCGCCACCAGGTTCTCGCAGGTGCTGGTGTTCTTGTCCGGTGGTACGAAGCCTGAATCCTCCGGCGTGTTCGTGGCAGTGGGCGTCGGTGTCGGTGTCGCCGACCCGGTTGGTGTTTGGCTCGGAGTGCCGGTCGCGGACGGCGTGCCCGTCGGTGTATCGGTGGCCGCAGGCGTAACGGTGTTGGTTGACGTCGGTGCTTGAGTGGCCGTGTTGCTCGGCGTGGGTACCAAGGTCGCCGTGTTGGTGGGAGTGGGAACATCGGTCGGGGTGTCGGTTGGGGTATCCGTTGGTGAGTCGGTTGGGGTGCCGGACGGAGTTTCCGTCGGGGTCAGCGTCGGCGGAGGCGCAACGACCGGCACCACAGCGATGCCGCGGAACGCCTCGTTGACTGCCGCGGTTGCGATGCTGCTGGCCGCCCCGGAGACGGCACCACTGTAGTCGGTCGGATCCGTAAACGCATACAGCGTACCGCCACCGCTGGCAGTGCTACCGCCGGTGGTGGCGTACAGATCAACGGTCGATCCGCTGACCACTCCGGTGACGCTGCGCACCGCAGCCGCGGAAATTGTCCCATTGGCGGTCCAGGTGCCGCTGACCAGCGAGTATTTCTGGATCTGTCCACCGCTGGTAGTCTCATCTGCCACATAGAGGACGGATCCGCCGGGCAGGTCGGCGAAGAAGAAACCATTCGGCGCAATGCTTGTGGGGATACCGGCGAGGTTGGCTATCGTCTGGCCGCTAGTGGTCGGCGTGCCGCTGCCCACCGCGCCGACGCGAATCGCGCTGCCGCTTTGCGTGGAGACATAGAGCTGGCCACCGGCAACGGCGACTTGGCGGATATTGGTGTTCGTCGTGCTGAGTTGCGTGGAAGTGGTGCTGCCGGTGGTCGTGTAGCGGACACCGCCGGCAGCGCCGCCGACCCAGAGATCGGTGCCGTTGGTGCTGGTCGCGCTGCGCGCGTTGTTGCCGGTGGCGAAGTCGGTGAGCGCGGTCGAGGTGTCGATGGTGGCGTCGAACTTCACCAGACCGACGGTGCGCGCCACGCTCGAGCCGGTCAACGAGCCGCTGCCGCCAAGGTTGCGGGCGTACCCGGTCAGCACCAGGTACTGACCGTCCGTGGAGCGTGTCAGCAACCCTTCGGAAGTTGCCGTGCCGCTGGCGATGAGCTGATTGGTTGCGCCACTGGCGCTCGTCGGCAGCGCAATCGACTGCACCAGAAGGCCGCTTGTGGTGTACTCGTCGAGGAAGACGATGTTGCCGCTGCTGGCCAAGGATGCGATCCCGTCACCGACGCGGTAGATGACGACGTTGCCGGCCGTAAACGGCGCGGGGGGCGCGGTATTGGTCGGCGTTGCCGTCGGCGTACTGCTGGGTGTCTGAGTGGACGTCCAGGTTGGTGTGTTGGTCGTGGTATCCGTTGGCGTGTTGGTCGGTGTCAAGGTCTGCGTCGGGCTGTTCGTGATGGTCGGTGTCTCAGTCGGAGTGTTGGTCAGCGTGAACGTCTGTGTCGGGGGGCTCGTCCCGGTGGGGGTCTGAGTTGGTGTGCCCGTCGGCACGTCCGTCGCTGTGCTTGTTGGCGTCGGCGTCTGCGTCGGCGTATCGCTCGGCGTGTCCGTCGCTGTGTTGGTTGCGGTTGGCGTGGGGGTCGCCGCCGCGACGGGCGCCAGCGCGATGCCCCGGAAGACCTCGTTCGTCGGGGCGGTAAGCCACGTCGAGAGGCTGCCGGTGATGTTCGCATTGAAGCCGCTGCTGTCGGTGAGCGTTTGGATGACCGCGTCGTTGGCGCTGCTTCGCACGTACAGCGTCACATTCGACCCGTTCACCGTGCCGAAGATGGCACGCGCGTTCGCCAACGCGATCGAGTTGTTGGCCGTCCAGGTGCCGCTCACCGACGTCCCGCTCGTCAGCGAGTACTTGCGGATCGTGCCCTGTGTGTCGTCAGTGACGTAGAGCACGGAGCCGCCCGGGAGCGACGCGAAGAAAAAGCTATCCGGTGCGGTGCCGGCACCGGCCAGGCTCAGCGCCGTGTCGCTCTGCCCAGCCGTGGTCGGGGTGTTGGTACCGATGCCTTTCACAGCGCTGCCGTTGACCGCCGCGAACAACTGGCCGCCGAAGACGAGCAGCTGGCGCATGTTCGTGTCGGTGCTGTTGAGTTGCGTGGAGGTCGTGCTGCCGCGCGTCGTGTACTTCACGCCACCGGTGCCCGCCGTTCCCTGGTTGCCGCTGGCCCAGAGATTGGTGCCGTCGGTGCTGGTTGCGGAGCGCACGTTGCTGGCACAGGCCAGATCGGTGAGTGCGGTCGACGTGTCCACCGTACCGTCGTACCTGACCAAGCCGACGGTGCGCGGTACAGGGCTGCCCCCGGTGCACGACGTGGTGCTGAGTGTGGCGGGTCCAGGCAAAATGGTGTCGTAGCCGGTAAGCACCACGTATTGTCCATCGGACGAATTGCTGATCAGGCCTTCGATGGCGCTGCCGTTCCCCGAACCACCTTGGGCGACCAGGGGCTGGTTGGCGCCGCTGACACTCGTAGGCAACGCCACCGTCTGCACGAAGGTGCCGCTCGGTGTGTACTCATCGAGAAACACCGGGTTGCCGGTTTGGACCAGGGCCCCGCTGCCGTCACCGACGCGGTAGACCACAATGTTGCCGGGGCTGAACGACCCGGGTGTTGCGGTACGGGTAGGCGTTGAGGTTGGCGTATTGGTCGGTGAATTGGTGGGCGTGTCGGTGTTCGTCGGCGTGTTGCTTGATGTCGGCGTCACAGTGGCCGTGTCGGTGGGAAGCGGTGCCTGCGTCGCGGTATTCGTAGGTGGAGCCGGGGTGTTCGTCAGTGTCGCGGTTGCCGTGTTGGTCGGTGTGCTGGTTGGCGTGGGGCTCGCCGCAGCGACGGGTGCCAGCGCGATGCCCCGGAAGACCTCGTTCGTCGGGGCGGTAAGCCACGTCGAGA
>CAZTDK010000120.1:0-11977 GCA_964611965.1 uncultured Binatia bacterium (SeqCode)
AATTTTCATTGACAGCGGTGCCCCATCGGGATGAGACTCCGGCCAGTCTTACAGCAGGGAGTAGATGCGATGTGGTTGCTCGGAGATCCACCGCACGGCGGCGGAATTTTCCCTTTGCGTCCTCACGGGCAGTTTGGTCAAGAGCGGGCACCACCGTGAGCGTGTCGATCTGTCCACGCCTCCGCGCTTGTAGGTTCCGAGAGAATGACCGTTCCAGGAACAGACGTGCCCGTACAGCCGGGCAGATTCAGGAGGACGAATGAAACATCTAGCTTTGGCTCTCTCGATAGGTGCCGTCATCGTAACGGCCCAGATGGCACCGGCGATGCCGTTCCCGGGCGGGCAACAACAGCCCCCCGATCACTTGGTGTGTTACAAGATGAAAGATCCTCTGCGCCTCAAGACGCAGCTGGACCTGTTCGCACAAATACAGCCCGAGTTCAGTCAGGAGGGCTGTACGATCGTAAAGCCGATCGAGTTTTGCGTGCCGGCAACCAAGCTCAACGTCAGCCCGGCGCCGCCTGATCCCAACATTGCCGGCGCTGCTCTCTCCAACGACTACATTTGTTACTTGGCGAAGTGCCCAAAAGTTCCACCCCCGGCAAAGGACGTGATTGACCAGTTCGGCCTGCGCACGGAGACCAACTTTCAAGTGACGAAGGTGTGTGTGCCGGCGATAAAACGCCCGACTCGTTGTCCGGTTGGTCCAATCGTGAAGGGCGGAGCCACGTGCGGCGGCGCCTGTCCGTCGCGCACGCAGTTGTGCAAGACGGTGGCAGTGGGCGGCATCAAGCAGTGCCAGTGTGTTGACCAGACGAAGCCATGCGGCGGTCTAGCCGATGCGACGGGTCAGTGCGGTGGTACCTGTCCTGCCCCCGACTTCTGTCGGCCAGGGGTGGTCGTCAATCCCACCACGTCCAAGCAAGCGGTCCTGTGTACCTGCCAACCGCCGCCACCACCAGCGTGCGGGATCAACACAGCAACCGGTCAGTGCGGCGGCTCATGCCAGGATCCGACATCCCAGTGCATATTCGACACGTCGGTCAATCCTCCGCAGTGTCACTGTGCGCCGCCGATCATCCCATGCCACGCCTCGACGACGGGTACCTGCGGCACCACGGCAACCCCTTGTCTCATCGACGCGGATTGTCCGAAGGGCGTAACGTGCACCCAGGGATCGCCTGTCTGTGGCGGGGAATGTCCGACGGGGCAAACTTGCGATCCCAACGCGTTGACCGGCAAATGCAGCTGCGAGGGGCCCACGAACACCTGCAGCCAGAATTCTTCGACCGGGCAGTGTGGCGGTCCCTGTCCGACGGGGCAGGTCTGCAATCTCAACGCCGCCGGACAGTGCGCCTGTCAGCAGGCCCCGTGCGGCAGCGTGACCACCGGTACCGGCGCGGCCGCAGTGACAACCTGTGGTGGTCCGTGTCCGCAAGTGTGCCTCGGCGGCGACCATGGCGGCCACCCATGCACAGGCGACTCCGACTGCATCGGCGTCTGCAACGGGGGAAAGTGCCAGAACGGTGCGTCGTGCACGAACGACTTCGACTGCAGCGGACCCTGCGGCGGGCAGTGCAAGGCGGACGCAACCGGGGCCTGCAACTGTCAGGCAGCAGCCAGCGATCCGTGCGCCGGGCAGTGCATCAACCCTGCCTGCAGTCCAGGACAGAGCTGCAGCATTGTCCCCGGTACGACCTTCTGTCGCTGCCAGTAGTCGTCTGACACTGCAGTCCCTTCTGCAGTAGCCCCAGCGGAGGCCTCGATCGTGCACCGATCGAGGCCTCTTTGCTGGGGATCTGGATCCGATTTAGAATCCGCAGCTCAGATAAGAAGATCACGAAAGCACGAAAGAGCGAAAACACGAAAAAGAGATGAAAGGACGGTCTTCTCTTTTTCGTGCTTTCGAAATTTTGTGCTCTCGTGAGGCTCTTGCAGCGGGTGGTTGACGCCTCAACGGGTGCGCGGCTAATGACGCTTGCGTTGCGACTTCTCGGTTTCCAGATCGAGCAAGACGTACCCCGGGAAGTCCGCGGCCCCGAGCAGCGGACGCACGAGCGCCGGAAGGTGCGGCGCGGCGATCTTGAACGTGACGATGCGCGGGTTGTGCAGCGTCAGCCGCCGGCCCATTTGTTCGATCTCACAGCCGTGCGCCTTGACGATGTTGCGCGCCCAGTCGACGTCACGGCCGTAGGTCATGGGAATCACGAACCCGTCGGCGCTGCGAAAGGCCGCGACCGGTGAACGATACGCCCGGCCACTCTTGCGCCCGACGTGATGCACCACCGCGAGCGGCGGAACCAGCCAGGCGAAGGTCCCCATCACAGGGTTGGTAAACGACCGATTCACGCGCCGCATGAAGCGTGGGAAGTGCATGGGGACGCAGCCTACTCCCCGCCGGAGCGTAGATCAATTGCGCGCTCGGTCTAAACCTTGACGTAAGAAAAATGGGTTACCACGTAGGACAACCCGTCGGGAAACGGGTGGTAGGTCCACGACAGATCGGGATAGACGTTGCGGACCCCGTGGAAGCGATCGCATAACCAGTCGGCGTCGAGATCGACACCCAGCTGCGCGCACTCCTCCTGTGTCTGCGGCGCCAGCACCTCCCCCGAGGTCATGTCCGTACGGTCGGCCGCGGGCAAACGCTCGAGCACCAGCGCATCGTGCCCGGCGAGGACCAGCCGAATCGCGGCGGCGCATCCCGCCGGTCCGGCTCCGATGACGATTACGTCGGCGTCGTAAGGCATCGTTCCTCGCCGGCATTGCCGCGGTCACGAGCGCGCGGCGAAGAGAATGGAAAACAGGAAACGGGAAATGAGAAACCGGAAACGGGCCAACGCGGGAACGTTTGCGCGCCTCGGTGTGCTGGCTTCCAGTCCCCGGTTTGCGGCCTCGTGTTTTCCATTCTCCTCACCTCTGCGGGCTGTTGCCTTTCATCTCGCCATGCGTTCCGCCAGATCCTCCGGCGCAAGGAACGACATCGTCACCGGCGGGCCCCACGACTTGAGCGTTTCGAGCCCGGACCACACTGCGGGCTTCCAGCGCTCGTCGTCGACGATCACATCGAGATCACTGTAATACTCGGCGAAGTTGCCGGCGGGGTCGCGCAGGTACCAGAAGAAATTTGAGCCGACGCAATGACGCCCTGGTCCCCAGACATGCCGCTCCGGATGGTCGGCGAGCAGATGCTGCGCGCCGCGGCCGATCTCGTCGATGTCGTCGACCTCCCATGCGACATGATGCAAGAAGCTCAGGGGAGCCTGTTGGACCAGGACATTGTGATGATCCGGGGAGCAGCGCATGAAGGCGCCGCCGACGTCGGGTATTTCGTCGCTGACCTTGAAACCGATGCCGTCGACGAAGAACCGGCGCGACAGCGCCGCATCGGTGGATCCCATGACCACGTGCCCGAGCTTGCGCGGTCGCACCGGACTCTTGCGAGCGACCGCCGCGGCGCGGGTGTTGGTGCGCGTGGTATGTCCCGGCCCATTACAGGCGGCCGCGTCGGCGGCGCGCGGCACCACACGATCGGTGACGCGCACGACGACCGGCAGCCCGGTTGCGGGATCGGCGGTGTGCAGCGTCGCCGCGTCGTGACGTGCCGCGATGCCGAGCTGGGCGAGCGCCGCGGCGATGCGGCCGAGATCGTCGGGATCGTCGGCGCCGATGCCGAGCTCCAGCAGGTTGCGCTGCGGCGCCGACGTGAGCACCAGCTGCTCACCGCCGTCCGCGGTGATGAAGCGGCCAGGCGCGGTTTCGATCAGCCCAAACTCGCGGTAGAACGCCGCGGTCGCCTCCACGTTGGGCACGCCAACGATGATCGAAGTCAGTCGATGCAGTGACATCCATCCTCCTGAGCCGTAAATCCAGACGGCGGAATCGCGTGCGCGTCGCGAAAGTGGAATATTGCCTCGAATATGAACAGTCGTTCAGTTACAGTCAATGCGCTTGAGAGTGGGCATCGTCAGGTCCGGCGACACCGGCTCTGTACGCAGGGAGCATAAGTGATGAAGGGCAATCAGCGGAACGGACAAGTGCGGCGCGGCGGGCGCAAAGCCCGCAAGCTGGGGCTTGTATTGTCGGGAGGCGGGGCGCGCGGCGCGTTTCAAGTCGGCGTCTATGAGCGCTTGCTGCGCGACCCGCGGTTCGCCAACGGCCCCGCGGTGATCTCCGGCACGTCCGCCGGCGCCATCAACGGCGCGTTGATCGCCGCCGGGCGTTCGCCGCGGCAGATGATGGAGTTCTGGAACGACGTCGCCGACAACCCGCCGGCGACTGCCAGTCCGCTGTTCTTCAGCAGTGCGCTGAGTACCCTGGCCCGATTGACTGCCGACGAAGCGCTGCACTGGCTGGTACCCGGACGCCGCTGGTGGGCGTTTCTCCAGCGCGCGCGCAACCACTTCCCGCCACAGCGCGGCAGCCTGGCCGCGTTATTTGTCGAGTATCTGCTGACGGCACGCTTCGAGCTCATCAGTAACCTGCTCGAAGGGATCCGCGAACCGTTTCTCGCCAACACCCGCCAGCTGCGTGAGCGCCTGGTGGATACCTTCGGTGGTGAGAAGATCCCGCGCGGTGACATTCAGATCGCCATCAACACCGTTGATGCGCACACCGGGCACGTGGTGCGCTTCGTCACCGCCGACACGCCGGTGACGCGAACGCCGGACTACGTGATCGTCGACGCCATCACCGTCGACATGGTGCTCGCCAGCGCCAGTATCCCGCTGTTCTTTCCGC
The DNA here is from genome assembly GCA_964611965.1 of uncultured Binatia bacterium (SeqCode). Classification (GTDB taxonomy): domain Bacteria; phylum Desulfobacterota; class Binatia; order HRBIN30; family HRBIN30; genus CAZTDK01. The sequence goes on from CAZTDK010000120.1 coordinate 4,741, forward strand.
CCGTGCAGATCGGCCAGCACCTTCTGTGGGATGGCGGTTTGCTGGTGAACACCCCGTTGGCGCCCGTCATTGCGATGGGTGCCGACGAGATCATCACCGTCCTGGTCACCGAGCCCCCGGATGCGACGGCGAAGCCGTTCGCCCATTTCGGCCGCGCCGTCGAGCGTACGGTCGACAGCTTTCTGGAGAATGCCTACAACGTCGACCGCAAGCTCTTCCTGGAGCGCAACCGGTTGGCGCATCTGCAAGCCCAGCCCTATCGCGAAGTCCGGCTGTATGAGGCGGTACGCCCGCCGCGCGACGGCTCCTTCAACGCCGGCTCGTACCTCTATTTCGAGCGCCAGGTGTTGGCCGAGATGCGCGCCGCCGGCCGCCGTGCCACCGGTGCGTGGCTGGCTGCCGGCCCGCGCGTCGATCGGCTCGAAGAACACGCGGCGGGCGCGGCGGCGTGAGCGGGGGGCTTTGTGTGGTCTTCGTGCACTTCGTGGTGAAGGATCTTGGGCTCAGGCCCCTACGCTCCCACGTTTCGCTTCTAACGCCTCATCCGCGGCGCGCCGACGCCGCTGCGGGCGCGGCTTCCGATTCGCGGCCGCGCGCAACTCCCCGAACGCTTCGACGATCATCGCCTTGAACACGTCGACGTCCGGCATCGAGCTCTCGTCGGAATCGAGACCGATGAAGAGCGTCTCGCGATAGCCGTAGAGCGCGACGCTGACCGGGCTCTTCATTGCGACCGGTGCAAATGGATAGGCGGCAACGATCTCGGTGCCGGCAAGGTAGCGTGGCACCAGGATCCCGGGGACGTTGGTGACGATGAAGTCGATGTTGCCGAAGGTCGACTCGGCCACCCAGTTCAGGAACCGGCGCGGGAAAACGCTCATCACCTCGGCCATCAGCGGCGAGGCCGCGGTGGCGGGGTCGGCCTTCTTGGCCTCCATGCGCCGGTGGATCTCGTGAAACGTCGCCAGCGGGTCACGCAGGCGGATGGGCAGGGGGACGAGGATGCCACTGGCGACGTTGCCGACGTTCGCCTTCTCGGCCCACTCCTCCGGCTTGCGCAGGTTGACCGGCACCAGCGTCATCAGCTCCTTCACGTTGTAGACGTGGTGCTTGACGTGCCACTTCCCGATGCCGCGCGCCATGATGGTGAGAATGACGTCGATCATCGAGCCGCCGAGGGCGCGCTTGATGGCGCGAACCTCCGCAAACGGCAGCTCCACGGCGCTGAGTCGTCGTGCCCGTCCCGCGAGTTGCTTGAGCGGCGAATGGCTGTCGAAGCTGTTGACCTCAACCATCGAACCCAACGCCTGCGCGGCGCGTGTCAGCTTCTCGGGATGCTGGAAAGTATCCACCAGCGTGCCGGCAAAAGCAGTGGCTCGGCCGATGTCGAGCTCAATGCGGTCGCGCAGTGCGTCGAGGACCCGGGTACTGAGGGGCTTCTGCTGCGGCCAGATGCCGCGCTGCGCATGCGCGCTGCCGTTCGGCGCTGGCAAGTTCGGCTGGCGCTCCCAGTCGGTCATCGCCGCGAAGATTGCATTGCCACCGACACCGTCGGCAACCGCGTGATGCAGCTTGAAGAACATGGCTGAGCGGCCGTCGTGCCCCAGCCCATCATAAATGCGCGCTTCCCACAGCGGACGCGAGCGATCGAACGGCGTCTCGTATACCGGCCCGATTTCTCGGAACAGTTGATCAAGATCAGCCGCGCCGGACAGGCCGTGGCGGCGCAGGTGGTAGTCGAGGTCGAAGGTGGGATCGTCCTGCCAGCGCGGCAGGGTCAAATCGAGTGGCGCGTCGACGACCCGTTGCGCCAGCCGCGGCACGGCGACGACAGCGCGCTCGAACGCGTTGCGCAGCTGCAGCGCGTCCGGGGCGCGATCGAGGATCATGAGCATCGCCATCGTGCTGGGCTGCATCGGCGAGTCGATCCACCAGAAGGCCAGGTCCTCGCCGGAGAGCCGGGCGGGTGGCGGCGGCGTTGGAAGGGGTCGGCTGGATGTGGTTCCGTTTCTCTCCATCATTTTCCAACTCCTTCGTCTTTGGCAATTCGCGACGCCAGCCACCGTGCGGCCCTCACCCCAACCCTCTCCCATGCCGGAAGTGGCAGGGGCGAGGGGGCGCTGCTGTTCCATCGGCTCGGGCGAGCGTAGCTCATGAACACTCCGTGGTGACTCGATCAGATCAACAAGTAGACCATCCCGACCTGCCGCACGGGTGGGCCGCGTTGCTGCCGCGCCGCCGGGAACAGTCTCAGTGTTGCGAATATGTAGCCGCACAGCTCGCTCAGGTTTGCGAAGGCCGATGCCGCACGGCGCAGTGCTGCGGCGGCATCGCGGCTGTGGCGGGCTACGTTGCGTCAGCCTCTATGCCGGCGAGAGAATGTTCGAGGGGTTGGATGTCGACCCGCTGGCGATGCATGACGTGCCGCATTTCCTCGACGCGTTCCAGGAAGCATACGACGAGGTGCTGAACGTCGGCCGGGCTGCAGAGACGGAGACCGGCATGCCTACCGCTCCGCGCGCCGGCGCCGCGTGGCGAAGCAGGTGCGCGCATAAAGCCGGCGATGCCGGTCGATGAGAACCAGCACCACGTGCCGATTTGCTAGCACCCAATGGCTTGTCCACTCGGTCATGCCGCATTCTCTTGGCCGGCTTCCAGTGCTGGATGGATTCCCGCCCGAAGATTGCGGGAATGACAGATCAACACTTTGCCGGTCAGAAGATACTCGCGCCGCTGTCGAGAGCCGCCTACCCCCCAGCGACTCAGCACTCAGCGTTCAGGACTGTCACGTCCCTTCGCCCCACGACGTCAGGTACTCGCGCTGCTCTGGAGTGAGCCGGTCGATCTTGATGCCCATGCTTTCGAGCTTCAGGGTGGCGACCAGATCTTCGATCTCCTTGGGTACGTCGTGGACCTTCACCGCGAGCCCGCCGTTGCGGCTGGCGCGGGCGGCCCACTCGGCGCTCAAGGCTTGCGTTGCAAAGCTCATGTCCATCACCGCGGCCGGGTGGCCTTCGGCGGCGGCGAGGTTCACCAGACGCCCTTCGCCGATCACGTACACCCAGCGGCCGTTGCGCAGCAGGTAGCCGTCGACATTGGTCCGCACGTCCTTCTGGACACGTTGCGCCAAGCGCTTGAGCGCCTTGAGGTCGATCTCGATATCGAAGTGCCCCGAGTTGGCCAGCAGAGCGCCGTCCTTCAACGAGAGGAAATGCTCCTCGCGCAAGACGTGTTTGTCGCCGGTGAGTGTGATGAAAATATCACCCGTCTTCGCCGCGTCGCGCATCGGCATAACCCGGAAGCCATCCATGGCCGCCTCGAGGGCGCGGATCGGATCGATTTCGGTGATGATCACCAACGCGCCCATGCCGCGGGCGCGCATCGAGACGCCCTTGCCACACCAACCGTAGCCGGACACCACCACGGTGCTGCCTGCCAGCAGGACATTGGTGGCGCGGATGATCCCGTCGATCGTTGATTGACCGGTTCCGTAGCGGTTGTCGAACAGATGTTTGGTGTCGGCGTCATTGACCGAGATGACCGGAATCTTCAGGGCGCCGTCACGTTCGAGCGCGCGCAGGCGAATGACGCCGGTGGTGGTCTCTTCCATGCTGGCGCGTACCTGCTGGGCCTGCGCGGCATACTCGGTGTGCAGCAGGCTGACGAGATCCGCCCCGTCATCCATGGTGATGGTCGGTTTGGTGTCCAGTACGGCGCGCAGATGACTGTAGTAGCTCTTGTTGTCTTCGCCACGGATGGCAAAGGTGGGAATGTCCTCGTACTTCACCAATGCGGCCGCGACATCGTCCTGCGTGGACAGCGGGTTCGACGCACACAGTACGACGTTGGCGCCGCCGGCTTTGAGGGTGCGCATGAGATTGGCGGTTTCGGTCGTTACATGCAGGCATGCCGAGAGGGTCAGTCCGCGCAACGGCTTCTCGCGGGCGAAGCGCTCGCGGATGCTGCGCACTACGGGCATGTGTTGGTCGGCCCATTCAATGCGTTTTTTCCCGAGGGTGGCGAGTTTCAAATCTTTGACGTCATGGCGTTTGGCTGGCATCGGAGCTCCTCATATCGTGAAATGCGAGAGCGCCCCGGAGGGGGCGCTCTCGAGGTTCGAATGTGTGAAATCAGAGGCAGAGCAGACGGACGCGGCGATTACAGGGCCGCGTGTGCCGCGGCGACGCGCGGCTGCGGTCGCGACGCCGCGCCGGCGGCACGGCGCAGAGCATCGGCACGATCATCTTGTTCCCAGGTGAAGTGTCCGCCCTCCGGCACCCGGCCAAAGTGGCCGTAGGACGCCGTGCGGGTATAGATCGGCCGCTTGAGATCGAGGGCGCGGATGATGTCGGCGGGCTTCATCTCGAAGTGCTCGCGCACGATGGCCGCCAGGCGCTCGTTGGGCACCTCGCCGGTATCGAAGGCATCGACGAGTACCGAGATCGGCTCGGCGACGCCGATCGCGTAGGCCAGCTGCACCTCGCACTTCCGGGCGAGGCCGGCAGCCACGATGTTCTTGGCGATGTAGCGCGCCATGTACGCCGCACTGCGGTCGACCTTGCTCGGGTCCTTGCCCGAAAACGCGCCGCCACCATGGCGTCCGTATCCACCGTACGTGTCGACGATGATCTTGCGGCCGGTAAGGCCGCAATCACCCAGGGGGCCGCCGACGACGAAACGGCCCGTGGGGTTCACATGGTACTTGGTGCGCGCATCGAGATACTCCGACGGCAGCACCTTCTTGATGACCTCTTCAATGATGGCCTCGCGCAAGGTCTCGTACTTCACGTCGGGGCTGTGCTGCGAGGACACCACCACCGCGTCGATCCGGCGCGGGCGACCGTCGCGATACTCGACGGTGACTTGCGACTTCGCATCCGGACGCAAGAACGGGTAGGCGCCGCTTTTGCGGATTCCCGCCAGATGCTCCACCAACTGATGCGCCAGCATGATCGGCATCGGCATCAACTCTGGGGTCTCGTCGCACGCGAAGCCGAACATCAAACCTTGATCGCCGGCCCCTTGTTCTTTGTGCAAACCTTCGCCCGCGGTGACGCCCTGGGAGATATCGGGCGACTGTCGATCGATGGCGGTGAGAATGGCGCAGGTATTGGCATCGAAGCCCATATCGGAGGAGGTGTAGCCGATGTCGCGAATCACCTGCCGCACGATCTCGCTGTAGGGGATCTGTGCGCGCGTCGTGATCTCGCCGGCCACGACGACCATTCCGGTCTTCGTCAAGCTCTCGCACGCCACCCTGCTGTCCGGGTCTTGCGTGAGCAACGCATCTAGGACGGCATCGGAGATCTGATCGCACATCTTGTCCGGGTGTCCCTCGGACACCGATTCCGAGGTAAACAGAAAATCCTTCAGGGCCATACCTTCTCCTTCGCCATCGCAACCCACCGGCTGCACGACTGTCGTTCTGACTGCGCTTTGGGGGAAACGCGCTTACCGGTCATAATATAGGGGCCATACACGGGTCAAGGACGATGTTTTGGGTCGGTGCTTGGGAAAAGAACTTCCTCGTGTCGAACTTGGCACCCTCTAGCGACCCAGCGGCGAGCGGCCCATAGAAAAGACGCCGGCCGCAGGCCCCTATTCCTCGTTGAATTTGCGATCGATCAACTGCTCTACGGCGGCCATGGCTTCCGCGGCTTGCGCGCCTGACACGCTCACGTCAATGTAACTTCCCTGGGCGGCGGCCAGCATCATCAAGCCCAGGATACTCTTTCCATTCACCGATTGCCCGTCTTTTGTGATGTTGATTTCCGCATCGAACTGCGACGCCACCTGGACCAACTGGGCGGCGGCGCGCGCATGGAGACCGAGGCGATTCTTGATCTCCAGACTTTTGGATAGCGTGCCGTCGCTCATTGGGATTCTGCCGCTGCACCGCCGTTCGCCGTCGCACGGGCCGCCCGGTTCGTGGGCGTTGCTCCGTGCGCGACAGACGGCAATGTGCCAGCGCCCCCCTTGCTTACCAGGCAACCGAGGCCGACGCCACTCTCTAGGACCTGCGGTCGGCGTCTCTTCTATGGACCGCTCCCGTTGGTCGCTAGGCACTGCCAAGTCCGACAGGCTGCTAGGGAGGGACGTCGCTCGCGTCGCCCCGGGCTCAGTACTTATCGTCCTCCTCGCGGATCGTGCGGTACAGATCGGCCTGATCGGCAGCGCTCAGCAGCCGAGCGCGGAACTCCGGGTCTTTCAGCAGGCGTGAAACCCGCGCCAACGCTTTGAGATGCAGACCGACGGAGTCTTCCGGCGCGACCAGGAGAAAGAAGAGCTTGCTCGGATTCCCGTCGAGCGATTGAAAATCGACGCCCGCGAGATGCCGGCCGAAGGCCCCCAGGACGGTCTTGACGCCAGGCAGCTTGCCGTGGGGAATCGCGATGCCATCGCCGATGGCAGTGCTGCCCAGGCGCTCGCGTTCCCAGAGGACCTCAACCAAGCGAGCGGCGTCGATCTCTGTATGAACCTTGGCGAGGTGAGCGGCCAACTCGCGGATGACGTCTTCCTTGGTGCGGCCTTGTAGCGAGGCGATCACCAGGCTCTCAGGCAGGAGGTCCGCGATTTTCATCGGCGCGAGTCTGGGCCAGCCGTGGACGGGTGGAGGAAGGGCGACGCCATTACGAAGGCTCCGGTTCGATCAGGCCGAAGTTCCCGTCCTTGCGGCGATAGACGACGCTGAGCATCTCCGTGGCCGCGTTCTTGAACACCAGGAAGTCGTTCTGGATCATCTTGAGCTGCAGAATCGCTTCATCGAGCGACATCGGCTTCACGGCGATGCGCTGGGTATGGATGACCGCGCCCGCTCGCTTGGCACCATCCGTGTTCTTTGCCACCACGGCATGATTGTTGGTCTTGCGGTCCTTGTACTTGGCCATCTGTTTCTTGACCTGGCGTTCCAGCTTACTGGTCGCCAGGTCAATTGCGGAGTACAGATCAGTCGTTTCTTCCGCGGCGGTCAGATTGAGATGGCTGCCGCTGACTTGCACCTCGGCGATGTGGCGTTGCTTCTCGACCGACAGAATGACGTGCGCCTCGATCGCGCGCCGGAGAAAGCGCACCGCGTGTTGCACCTTGGCCTCCGCGTGCTGGCGCAGGCCTTCGGTCGGATCGACGTGGCGGAAGGTCACCATCACTTGCATGCTGTCTCCCTTCTGGGGCTGCGTCCGGGGTTTTTTCGGTGCGCTGCTGCTCCGTGGGTTGCTGCGCGCTGCCTTCGCGAGCCGTG
>CAZTDK010000121.1:0-11951 GCA_964611965.1 uncultured Binatia bacterium (SeqCode)
CGCGTTCATTTCGGTGACGTCGGTGAGTGGAACGAAAGGAGATGGGCAATGCAGAAGACTAGGCGGGTTGCCTCTGCCGTAGTGGGTTGCGGCCTCGCGCTGAGTGTGTTGGGCGGGGTGGCGGCTGCACAGCAGCCGCAGCTTCCAGCATCTGACAAACCGGCGGCGATCCTTGTGTGGCCCAAGATTGTCGTCGATACATCGGATATTCTCGAAACCTCGGTTGGCAGCACGGATACGCTGATCCAGCTCAGCAGCGCCGTCCCCACCAGGGGGAGCAAGGCTGGCGACCTTCCCTTCCTGAAGCAGGCGCACTGCTTCTACGTCGACGCCACCGGCCACTGCTCGAATAACCCGAGCGCCGGCTGCCAGAGTTCCGACGATTGCATAGACGAAGGTTCGGGCATCACTGGCTCGTGCGATCCCGGTTGGACCGAGGTGGACTTTGACATTCGGATCACACCCGAGCAGCCTCTCGCCTGGCTCGCCAGCGAGGGCCTCCAAAACGGTGACTTTCCCATTCAAGTCCCGGGTACCTGCTCGAACAACCCGCGCATTGCCTGCACCAGCGATGACCGTTGCGGTGGCTTCAAGTGCATTCTCCAGCCGAGCAATGCTGGCAGTGGGATACCGCCAACTCCTGAAGATCCTTTCGTTGGCTCTCTGACTTGCATCCAGTTCGACCCGAGTAGCAATCCGCCGGCGCCTGACACCAGCCCCACGGCGAACGGCCTCATCGGCAACGCCGCAATCGAGGTTGTCCTCGATGAGACCGGTGGCGTAGACGTCCAGAAATACAATGCCGTTGGCATCGAAAAACTCTGCACTTTCCCTGCGGGCGCGACAAATTGCACGGTCGGTGCGCCCATCTCCGACACCCTGATCCTCGGTGGCCCGGCGGGCCCGGCTCAATATCAAGGCTGTCCCGCTCGTCTGATTCTCAACCACCTTTTTGACGGAGCAGAGGATGCATTTGAGGGATCTGGACCCGTGACGACGGACCTCACGCTAGTGCCGTGTGGCAACGACTTTCTCCGGCAGACCCCCGGGAAAGTCACTGCTCAATTCCTCGTTTTCAATGAGTTCGAACAGCGGTTCTCAACGAGCGCCAACGTGGATTGCTTCTTCGAAAGCCAAATCTCGAACATCGACACGCCGAATAACGAGCGCTCAATCTTCCACTTCAACGTCGCAGGGACACTGGCTGGGCAGACGATCATTCGCGGTATTGGCTCTGCGCCGAGTGGTCAAGGCCTCTTGGGTGTCGCACGTGTATTCATGGATGGGATCAACGGAGCTGCGTACAACCTGAACGAGAAGGGTGCTTTGTCGACCCCGGACGTCATCACAATCCCGTAGCCCGTAGCCTTCAGGCAGGGGGTGACTTCAGGTGGTGCCTAGACGGAGGACAATCATGCGGACGATCCAATACGTACGAGCCGGCTGCCTTATCAGTACGCTAGCGGCCTGCATAATGATGGCTGGCTCGGCGCGCGCGGATGTGAGCACTGAGCGCCCGGGTTCGCTGCTAATTTTTCCCAAGGTGGTTCAGGCGGGTGGGCGAGAAACCATCATCCAGATCACCAATACCGGTAACAGCGTTGACAACCTCCACTGCTTCTATATTGCAGGTCAGGACGGACCTAGTGGTCATCCACTCTGCCAAATCACCGACTTCTTTATCTCCTTGACAAAGCAGCAGCCCACGCATTGGGATGTCAGCACCGGAAGATCGGTGAATCCAACGGATTCCATTGAGGGTTTCGACCCCGGTGTGATTCCACCGGTCGCGCCCGGATTTACTGGGGCCTTGGTTTGCGCCGAAGTCGACGCCGACACCTCACCGGTTGCGATGAACAAGATCAAGGGTGAAGCAACCCTCGAAGGTCCAAACGGGGACATCAGTAAGTACAACGGCGTTGCGATTCAGGGGAGCAGTCCCGACAACAATAATATCCTGTCTCTCAATCCGAACGGTGTCGAGTACGACGCATGTAAGACTGCAGCGATCTTTAATTTCATCCCTGATGGCGCTCCGGACCCAATCATCGAGGCGCTGGGAGACGGTGGCATCTGCTCGTCGGGCACGCGAAGCGGCCTGGGGTGTAACAACACCGGAGACTGTCCGGGCGCTGGTGCTACGTGTTTAACCGGCCAATCACAGGTTCTGAATACCATTACCGCCCTGCCATGCAACCTGGACTTTCAGACCCAGGTACCGACGAACTTCAACCTCGGTTACCTAGTTATCGACGGTGACGAGGTGACGCACACGACCTCTTCGGGGCCCTTGTCGTGTTGGGCGTCGATCAACCTTTCCGACATCAGCCAAGCCGTTTCCACTGCGGTGGGTGGCCCGTTGGCGGGGCCAGTGGCGTCTATGCGGATCACCGGCATTTCCGGTGGGCCCGTCTTGCTGGTGGGCGAGAGCTTCCACGTTGATTCCGAGAGGGATATCGGGGCCGCAGCGGTAAACCTGCACATGACCGGACTCTGTCAGGCACCTGGTACGCAGGCCCCCGACCTTACGCAAACCTGCACGACAACGGCTGATTGCCCGGCGACGTGGACGTGTATTTCGTCCCAGAGCTCGACAATCAAACTGCCGGCGTTGAACCCGTAAGGAACGAGACGAGGTGCAAAAAATGGTGAACGGTTCGCTACGGATGCAACGGTCCACGGCTGAAAGGAGTAGCGGCATGACGCAACGTTTCCTATCGGTTGCCGGAGTCGGTGGGCTCGGCATAGTGATGCTCGTGTTGGGAACCGCGCCCTTCGCCCACGCGCAACTCGCCGCCTTCCCAACATCGGATCGGCCAGCGGGGTACGTCGTCTTTCCGAAAGTTGTGGTCGACGAGCTAGACGTATTCAAGTTGGGTCGATTCCAAGACACGCTTATCCAGTTGACGAACACGGGGCAGGATTCGCGAGTCGTTGAATGCTTCTACGTCGACGCCTCGAGCCGGTGCAATAACTCGGTAAGCACCGACCCGAGCAGTCTCTACTGTCGAACGAGCGCTGACTGCCGGTCCGGCGGTCAATGTCTCCCGCAGTGGAGCCAGACCGATTTTACGATTGTAGTCACCCCGAACCAGCCGGTCGGCTGGCGCGCCAGCCAAACGACGAACCTGGCGGACGTTGACGGGGACGGAATCGTGAAGCCGGTCGGGCCGTACTTCATTGGCGAGTTGAAGTGCTTCGAGGTGGACGGAACGAGTATCGTGAACACCACCACTACCCCGATTTCCGCCAACGACTTGAAGGGCGAGGCAAGCATCTACGACCTCAACCCGGTGAATTTTCCGGCTGTTGGGACAGCCGCTCATGTTGACGTGCGCGAGTACAACGCGGTCGGCTTTCAAGCGCAGCCGATCGTGAACAGTGATCAGTTCCTGTGCCTGGGGAGTTCCCCGGGGTCGGCTCATTGTGCGACCGCCGAGTATGCGGCGTGTCCCAGCATCATCGTGCTGGACCACTTCTTCGATGGTGCTGAGGACCCCGATCTTGGCGGTGCTATCTCAACGGATGTTACTCTGGCTCCGTGCACGGAGGACCTTACGCAAGGAGCGGGGACTAACGGCGTGAACAACCAGACGCCGACCACGGCGCAAATTCTAGTCTTTAATGAGTTTGAGCAACGGCTGTCTGCAAGTGTGAATGTCGATTGCTTCAAGGAGACGCAGCTATCACAAATCGACCAGACAGCGGGGAATCAAAGAAGCTCAGCGTTCAGTTCGTCGGTTCAGGGGACGCTCACCGGGCAAACCCGTATTCGCCCGATTCTCTCGAATGATCCCAATACCGGAAATGGGCTTATAGCTATTCTGGAAGAGTTCCATTGCCCGAGTCCGGATCCGCAGACGGGCTCGTGCTCCTCGCCGAACCCGCACAGTTCGGCTGCTTTCAATGCCAACTATATTGGGACGAATGGGGTGAAGGGCGACGTCGTGAGTTATAGCGTTGCGCCTTAGTCCTTAGGGAGGGCTGCGTATACAGCTGGTCCAAGATCAAGGGCCGGTCGCCAAGTTGGCGGCCGGCCCCTTCTTTTTTGGGGCCGTTAGCGGAGGGCCCCCCAAGTATAGCCGCGACGGTTGTTAAGAGGGAGCGGTTGGGGTCGCGGGCTTAGCAGGCGGGGATGAGCACCAGAAGCTCTCGATTTGTGGAGGTGTAAGAGCGGCGGATTTAAGTCAGCGTGCAACGGACATAAGACGCCCGGGAGGGTTGGGCTCGTGCCCTGGGTGAGGGCGGAGCAATTTAATGGACGGCATTAAACGGAAAACAATTTTGGTCGTCGAGGATAACGTAGACAATCGACGCATCCTGGTATACCGGCTGCGCCGGATTGGGGATTTCAGGATTGTTGAGGCGAGCAATGGGCAGGAAGCCCTGGAAGCGGTGGACAGTGAGCAGCCGGATCTCATCTTCATGGATCTGAAGATGCCGGTTATGGATGGGTGGGAGGCGACGCAGCGGATCCGGAACTTGGAGAAGGGTCGGCGTACGCCGATTATCGCGCTGACGGCTCAAGCGATGGCTGGTGACGAGCAGAAGGCATTGGCGGCAGGGTGTGACGACTATGTGGCCAAGCCGATCGTGGATCCGAACGTAGTTCGCGAGAAGATGGAGCGCTTGCTCGGCGCGGTCAAGTGAGCCCGCCTACGAGGTGGGAGGCGGGCCGGTTGCGAGGCGAGCGGCAAGGCCGGCGGCTTCGTTACCTTGGGGCCGGACGTCCTTGGTTTCCAAGTTTACCCTCCAGAGGGCAACCTTCTTGCCTTGTCCTTCGGTCCAAAGAAGAGTGACTTCGTACTCGGGACCGTCTTGTTGGATCGCGCTCCAGCTGAATTCACCTACATACACGTCTTGATCCTTTGCCTTGAGCGAGTAAGCCCGAATCAAATCATAGAGGGTATCGCTTCCGCTGGGCTTTTGATTCTTGACGAACTCAATGGCTTCGTTTTGCTTGTCCGACCAGCGCTCGCCAATGATCAGCGGCGCGCCGACGTAGGATCCGAAGGCGAGCGCGAAGACGGCGAGAGCTCCCCATCCGAGCAAGGCGCCTCTGGCACTCTCATGTTTTGCAGCATCATCTGCCATCTGGAATCCCTCCAGTGCTAACCCAGAGGCCGGATTGCGAACTCCAACCCTCAGCCGGGGAAGCGTGGTTTCTGTTGGGGCGCACTTAACCGACAAGGCCGCTGAAGGCAAGAGCATCGGAGCTGCGCGCGGTGTGGTGACGCGGCTGCCGCACCTTGGCGTGTGAGGGGAGCCGTTGCCAGGAGGTGGATGGGAGCCGCGCAACTACGCGCGGAGCGGTTGATACTGGGCGTGTACCAACGCCTGGAGCGAGCCCGATGGGTCAAGCTCGCGGAGGGATGCCAGGGCCGCATCCAAGCTGGTCATATCGGTCCAGTGCGAGAAGACGCCCATCAATGTGGGATCGTTGAATCCCCGGAATAGGACGTGTGTGATGTGGCCCGGTTGGTTCGCTAGAAACTTTCCGAGCGTCGCATGGGACTCCTGAGCGCCGGTTGCGGCCTCCGGCAGCTGGGCGACGGCGGTTGCGGCAATCGCGGCCTGGGGTAGATCAAGGCCTTTGGTGGAGGTAACCGGACCAACGAGCTCGACGAGCAGGCGTTCGGGGACAGCGTCGATTGCAGCGCGTCCGCGCCGTGCCAGCGGGGTGCCTTGGATGAAATGGCCCGCACCGTCGAGTGCCTTCGTGCTCTCCCATTCGGAATACACCAGTCGCTGTTGTGGCGCATGTACTGCCTGATAGAGGTGATGGGCCACGTAGCCAGGCTTGCGGCGCAGAATCTGCCAGGCTTCGTGTTCAGCGCGCAACCACTCCGCCTCCGCGCCAGCATGCACCGTCACCGTCCGCAGTTCCGCAATCGGTCGTTTCATAAGTGCGTACGATTCTCCTTTTTGCCGGGCAGCGCAAGCCGTCGGTCGGGGTTTTGACGACCGCGACAACGGAGGTGGTTCAGGGAAATCACACCGGCCGCGGATCCCCGCAGCCGAGCGCACTTGGCAGCTCGTAGCAACCAACGAGAGCAGTCCATAGCAGAGACGCCCTCCCTAGAGCCGGCGCGGCGTCGGTGTACCGTGCACCTCACGCCGGCCCTTGCGCAGCAAAGGAATCCCGGCGATTTTATCCTCTCGTAGAATCTCCCAAATCACGCCACGGGGGCGTGGGTGCAGGCTTGGGGCGGCGATTACTTGCAGCGGCGTGACCACGAAATCTACCGGAATGTCGTGCCCACGCATCGGCAGCCGGTCGTCGACGATTTGCAGTGGATGCACGGTGGTCAGGATCGGAGTATATTCCCGAATCTTCCCCGCAGTGCGCAGCAAGGCATATTCGAGATCACAGTAGCCACCTCCACGGCCCAGCCGGGCTCCCTGACGGGTCACCGCCACCGAGCCGCACACGATGACATCGACCGGGCGCATTTCGTGCGGGGCCATCAGGCGCCCGAACTGTAAGGCTCCGTTGAGGCTGGCGGTCCTCAGGATCTTCGGCCCGAGCTTTTCGGGATCGAGCTCGACGAAGCAGCGCTCGTTGCGTAAGCGCGGCAGCGACAGATACACGATCTTGTTGTCGCGTAATGCGGCACGCCGAAGCGGGAGCTGCGGCGCGTCGACGTTGATTTTGATCACCTTCGCCCGCTTCCACATCGGCAGTTCGCAAAGCAGCTGTGCCGCTCGTTCAGCGCCACTGAAGTTTGGGATGCGAGCCTCTACACCGGGAAAGCATGCGGCTCCCGCCAGCGTCAACCGCGTACGCACCTTCTGCCGAATCTCTTCCTTGGTCATGCGAGGGTAGATCGAGACAACGAGAAAATCGCTACTACATGCTCCTGCATGAGTCAACGAGTTTCCGCAGCAGCGACACGGCGGGCCACCACGATGAAGCCGGTGTGACCGATCATACGGTGCTCGGGCCTGATGCTGAGCCCTTTGACATGCCAGAAACGCAGAAGTGTTTCGAACGACTGTACCGCCGCGAAGCCGCCGTGATCGCGCAACGCATCGACGAAGGTCTTCACTTGGATCACTGTGGGGACGTAGCCGAGAATCAATCCGCCCGCGCGTAGTGCCTCGGCGGCTGCCGGCAGCAAGTGCCAGGGCTCAGCGATGTCCACGGTCATGCGATCAACGCTGCGTTCTTCGAAGCCCCCAAGGGCGTCGGTAACCTTCAGGGTCCAGTTTGGCGTATCACCGAGGAACTGGCGCACGTTGCCCTGTGCCATGTCGGCGAAATCCTGGCGCGCTTCGTACGAGATCAGACGCCCGTCCGAACCCACGGCACGCAACAGCGCCATGCTCAAGGCGCCCGGTCCGACCCCGACTTCGAGTACCGTTGCGCCGGGGTAGATATCACCCCACATCAGGATGGGACCGATGTCCTTCGGGTAAATCACCTGAGCCCGCCGCGGCAGGTTGGGAACGAGTTGCGCGAAGCTCGGGCGCAGCATCAAGAACGGTTCCTGCGCCGTGTTGTAGACGATGCGCCCCTCGTCGAGCCCGATGAGATGGTCGGCTTGCATCGTGCCGCCGCGAATGTGTACGCGCGTTCCTGGCCGCAATGTGCGCAGATACTCGCGCTCCTTGCGATCGATGAACAGGATGGTGTCGCCGGCGCGCAATCGCGCGCTGTCCGATTGCTCCATAATCTGCCTTTCTACTGACTGGATGGGGGCCTTACAGATTGTCGGCGGCGCGCTGTGCCACTGCCCGGCCCGCTTGTTTGCGTTCGACCTCGCGAACCAGGTTGCAGAATGAGCAGACGCTGCCGAACGATGGCATGCCGCAACGCTCGCACGTTTGCGGCGGGCTCGAGGAGGCGGTGGCGAATGCGGGTCGTGCGGATCGAAGGAACTCCTGCACGAAGCTCAGCTTACTTCCAGGCATCGCCGCTTCCAGGCGGTTGAGTACATCCTTGTATAGCAACTGGGTTGCGCCGACGCTGTTCGGGCATTCATCGATGATGTAGTCGATACCGCGGAAAAACGCGTACACGGCGGCCTCGTACTCACTGACCCGGAAAAGCGGCTTTACCTTGCGCACAAAGCGTGGGTGTGTCGATTCGAGCACCGGGCTTTGCTTGGCGAGGTGATCCACCCGCCAGCGCATGACGTTGCCCATGAGCCGGGCGGCTTCGTCATCGAGGTTATGGCCGGTGGCCAGCACCGGGAAGCCCCCGTCGATGGCGACGTGATCAAAGTAGTGGCGTTTGGCGGTGCCACAGGCGGCACACGCCGGTCGCCTGGTGAAAGCAGCCATCGTCGGTACCGCCGGCCCCTCGTCGCCCAATCGTACCGTGATGAGACGTTGACCGCGCCGTTGCACGAAGGCATCGGTCTTGGCGGTTGAGACGCGTGAGTACTCACCGATGCCCAGATCCAGATGCACCCCCACTGTTTGATAGCCAAGGTCGATGAGCACGTCCCACAGCGCCAGACTGTCCTTGCCACCGGAAACCGCAACCAAGACCGACTCCTGCAGCGTGAACATGTGCTCTTTTTCGATAGCTCGTTGCACCTGGCGCTGGAAGAACATGATGAAACAGCTGCGGCAAAAGGCGCAGTTGTGATGACGGAGCTGAACCTCTGCCTTGCCGCGACAGCGTTTGCACTTCATGGGCATGCCCCGCGCCCGGCGTCAGCCGCCGGAGATGACGTTGCGGATTTCAATAGCGTCGTCGGCTTCCACGAACTCTTGATCGGTGATCAGCTCGTCACCGCGAATTACCATCACCGTTCCAGGCAACAGGCCCAGGTGCAATAAGATATCCGCAACCCGGCGACGACCGTCGAGATCGACCTGCTTGTGTTGTGGCAGAAGGGTGATCCGCATTTGCGAGCGCCTGACAATAGGAAATGCTCCCGGAGGAGTCAACGCGCCGCGGAGATTGACGATTGCAGGATGGAGACTTTGACGATTGGCACTCTCTCAATGACCACATGACACGATGAGCCAATTGGTCCAATAATGGCGTTAGGTGAGGATATCGAGGAGGCCCGTCAGTATCCGATGCGTCAGCCCCCAGATGGCGTAGCCCTGGTACACGAAAGCCGGATACGCCAATTGGTTTCCGGATTGCTGCGGCCGATGCGTTCCAAGGACGTCAGGATGCCGCAGGGAGAGTACCGGTACCCAGAGGGCGCTTTGTACTTCAAGGGCGTTCAGTACCAAGGTCGTGGGTGCGGTCAGCGCGTAGACGAACGGCGTGATGATCAAATCCAGTGGACGGCCGCGGCCGATGGCCTGCAAGTCGTCGAGGGCACCGAGTAACTCGCCGTGCAGCGACAAGTCTACACCGACTTCCTCGCGCGTTTCCCGCATCGCCGTGGCCGGTAGGTCGCGGTCGGCTGGATCCTGCCGACCACCCGGCAAGGCCATGTGTCCTGACCACGGATCCCCACGGCGGTGGGCGCGATGGATGACGACGAACTCTGCACCGTCCTCGCCGTCGCGCAGCACGATCGCAACCGCCGCCCGAGCGTAGTCGTTCCCCTCGACTACCGTCGGGCGGTGGTTGCGAACTCGCTCACGAACGAAGGCGACATTCATCGTCACCCGGACCCGGTTGCCTGGTACTCACGCCGTCCCGCGTGACAGACGCAATGCGGCAACGACCTCGGCGCTGCAGCTCACGGTGCCGAGCACCGGCAAAATGCGCTCGATCGAGAAGCGGTGCATGTCCTCGGGCACGCTGGCGCAGCAGTCTTCCGGCACGACGACGTCAAACAGGCGGTTGACGGCGCCGCGCACCGTTCCCTCTACGGCGAAGTTCGTCGAGACGCCCATTGCGACAATCACCGAGCGGCCCAGGGCGCGCAAGGTCCCGAAGAGTCCCGAACCGTAGGATGCATCGATGCTGAGGAAGCGCCGGATCACGATGTCGCCGGCGCGTGGTGCTATCGCCGGATGTACCTCGGCACCCGCTGTGCCTTCTTGCAGAATGGGGATCCGCTTGCCGATGCGATAGATGGGCGCGTCGCTGGTCGGAACGCCGGTCTTGCCCTCCTTGTTGGCGTAGAGTACCGGTACGCCGGTGCCGCGCGCCGCTTCGAGCACACTGCCGATATGGCCGAGGACGTTACGCTGCTGTACCGCTGAGGCAAGCGCGCCGCCAATGCCTCGCGTCCCAATGTGTGATTCGTGGACGAGGTCGTTCTGGCATTCGATCACGACCACCGCAGTGCGTTCCAACGGTAAGGTCAACCCCATTTCATTCACCAATCACGAACCCCGACGCTGTCATTTTGCCCGGCTTGGAAGCCTGCGGCGGAGCGGGCCAGCGGGCCTCAGTCCAGTGCTTGGGGATCGGCCCGCGCGATCAGCGTGCGCAGACGCTCGCAGTGCGTCGATTCCTCGCGACAGAGCTCGTCGAACAACGTCGCGGTGGTCGGCAGATTTTCGGCGAAGTGCACCGCCAACTCGCGCAGACGTCGCGCCGACAAGCGGTGCGCTTCGAGATCTTGTACGAGCCGTCCCCACAGATTGAGCGCACCGGGGAGAGGGGGTGGGCCGGCGACGTCCGGGACTTCGGCATTTGCCGCACGCAAGGCGTCGAGGAGGCGTTGCGCTTGCGCCGCTTCCGCCGTTGCCAGATCCGTGAGCGCCGCGGCGCTATAGGCGTGCGGAGCCAGCTCCGCATGGCGCGCCAGACGGCGCGCCCGCTGCGTGCACTCGATGTAGCACTGCGTCAATGCTTCGATCGCATCGTATCGCGCTGCCACGTCGCCGCCGGCCATGAATCGAGAAATCCTGTCGAGAACGCCCATAAGCCGGCGCAACCGTAGTAATCTGCCCTGTGCCTGTCAAGCTGAAGTCCCGGCTGATGCGGGCGCACGGGGTTTCGCCTGCGGCGTGATTCCGCTATAGAAGGGCCCCGATAAGGAGAATCAATGGCCCGCATTACCGTCGAAGATTGCCTGGAAAAGGTTCCCAACCGCTTCGAGTTGGTGTTACTTGGTGCCCGGCGCGCCAAGCAGTTGCTGAAAGGAGCTCGGCCGCTGGTGGCAACCGACAACAAGGAAGTGGTCGCCTCCCTGCGCGAGATTGCCGACGGTAAGGTCAAGCTGAACTATCCTGAAGAAGAATGAGACAGGGATGAAAGATGAGGGATGAGGTCCTCCGCCCGCCTCCCTCCGCTCAGCCCTGTCTGTGTGTTTCGAGGGTGAGAAATCCGGGACTAGCTGCCGGCTGGACTTGGTGGCCTGTAGCGATCCAACGGGGAGCGGGCCATAAGAGCGCCGCCGGCCGCAGGCCCTAGATGATCGCGAAGGAGAGCATGTTGCGCATGAGTCGAGTTCTGTCGATGGCACGGCGCAGCGACCAACGGGAGCGGCCCATAGAAAGGACGCTGGGCGCAGCCCGCTAGTGCATGGCCGCAAAAGACCTGTACGGCGTGCTCGGCGTTGAGCGCACCGCGAGCGCGGCGGAGATCAAGAAGGCGTATCGGAAGCTGGCGCGCAAGCACCATCCGGACGTCAACCCCGGCAACAAGGAATCGGAAGAGCGGTTCAAGGAAATCTCGCAAGCTCACGATGTCCTGGCGGATCCAGAGAAACGCAAGCTCTACGACCAGTTCGGAATTGAAGGCTTGCAAGCCGGCTTCGATGCAAATCAGGCGCGCACGCAGCGCGCGTGGACAGGGGCGGCGCCGGGATTCGAGGAGCCGTTCGCGCGCGGCGGTGGCTTCGGCCGCTATGGCAACTTCGAGGATATCGTTGGTGATATCTTCGGCGGCAGCGCACACCCGGGGCCGCAACCTGGTCAGGATAGCGAGGCAGCGCTGGAGATCGATCTGCTCGATGCCGTGCGCGGGATGTCGACGCAGATCAGCATCGATCGCGCCGAGACATGTGCCACGTGCGGCGGCGCGGGCAGCGATCCCCAGTCCGAGACGGTGTGCCCCGAATGCAAGGGCAGCGGACAGG
>CAZTDK010000122.1:0-10573 GCA_964611965.1 uncultured Binatia bacterium (SeqCode)
CTCCTTTCCCTTCGCCGGAGAAATCTGCTCTCCACCCTGATTCGGAGCAACCGCTCCAGTTGCCTCGCACTTAAGCCTCCCCGTTCCGGCACCAACGAGCCGGGCTAGAAAGCTCCGTTCAGATACTGTAACTCCCTCGGCTTGTCAAGCGGAAAAGGGCCGATTTTCGCCCAAGTTGGGTGAGGCCTCTCAGAAAAATCCCGGCGAATACGGCGGCTTCGATATGCCGACGAGCCGGCGGCGCTGTCTTGACGGGTCGGAGGGCCTCTGGTAAGCAGCCGGCACGTTTTTCACGCCGATCAACATAACCTTTCGGACCAAGAGGAAGAGGAGTTCTATGAAGGTGATGGGCAAGCGCGCCGCCTATGTGCTGGCCGCAGGCATGGTTCTGGGCGGGTGCCAGTGGATGAAACCTTCCGCAAAATCGACGACCCGCTCCGGGGGCCCCCCACCGGTACAATATGTCCCTGCCAGCGACGGGCTCCCGACCGCAAAAATCTGGAAGAGCCAAATCGCCTTCGGCGACATCAACGGTGACGGCTTCCCGGACATCGGCGCAGTCTCCCGGCTGGCTGATGGTCCCTACATTTGGGTCGGCGACGGCAAAGGACACTGGACCGACGCGTCATCAGGCCTGCCGCGCGAGAGCTTCTGTGGTGGCGGCATGGATTTCGGCGACGCGAACAATGACGGCAAAATGGACGTCGCCATCGCCGATCACTGCCGCGGGGTGTTTGTGTACCTGGGTGACGGGGCGGGACACTGGAAAAACGCTTCAGCCGGGCTCCCGACAATCGGCGCGGAAGATGTAACCGTTGGTGATTTTGATCACGATGGTTGCCTGGATCTGGCGATTGTCGCTGCTGCAGAAGAAGGCGTGCGCGCCTTCAAAGGAGACTGTAAGGGCGTTTGGAGGGAGATGTCCAAAGGCCTCACTCACACCGAGTGGGGTCAGTCCTTGGTTACCGCCGATATCGATGGCGATGGCAACCTCGATCTCGCCGTGGCCTATTCCGCCGGACCCCGTGTTTGGCTGGGCGACGGGAAGGGGTCGTGGCGCGAGGCATCAGAGGGATTGCCGGCGCCGGACATTCACGGTCTCTATCAAGGTATCGCCGTGGGCGACGTCAATGGCGATGGCAAACTCGACCTTACCACTGGCTCCGCCAAGGACGGCGTAGAAGTGTTCATTCAAGGTGACGGCGGCAAGTTCTACAACACCGCCGCAACCCAATGTGCTGGCGGCCCGAACAGCGGCTCCTTTTGCCTAACCGATGCGCAATGCGCCGGCGGAACCTGCGCCACCACGATTTGCAAGGGCGTGTGCACGGGTAGCGCGGCGGGCAAAGCGTGCCTCAACGATGACGAGTGCGCCGATGCCACAGGCACGCACGACCCGAAGGCGACCTGTTCAAAGGGAACAAACTTCGGCGCCGCGTGCACCCATTCCGGGCAAAACGAGTGCCCCGCGGGCGCCTGCAGCCTGGTCAGCAACTCGCATGGCATTTCTGCGATGAATGTCGTGTTCGGCGTCGCCATGGGCGATCTCAACAACGACGGTCATGTCGATGTGGTGGCTGCCGGCAAAACCGCCCTTGACGAGATCGGCGGCGTTTACGGTGTCTTTGTCTTCCTCGGCGACGGCGCCGGCAACTTCACCCTCGACGAGCATAGTGGCTTGCCAATCACCGGCAAGGAAAAGAGCTGGGGCATCGGGTTGGCCGACGTCAACAAGGATGGCGTACTCGACATCGGGGCGGCCTTTGGCGATGTGCTATCCCCAAACTGGCACTCCGGTCCGAAGGCGGAAAAAACGAAGAATGACAAGAAAGGCGACAAGAAGGACGAGAAGAAGGACGAGAAGAAGGCGGCCGACAAGTCGGCTGGCCCGACGCGTGGGATGTTCGGTTCCATCGACGTGTGGTTGGGCCAGCTCCACGGCAAGTAACGCCACACATCGCTTATAATAATTAGGATGTAAGGAGGGGCGGCGGAGCAGAAAGCTCCGCCGCCCCTTTCCTTTATGGAGAGTTCCCCGACTATGGAGAGTTCCCCGTCGTTGCATCAGCGGCGGGTTGTGGGATTATGACCTGATGCGACGTCTATGGGGGTACCTCAAGCGCTACCGCGCGCGTTACGCGCTTGGTGGAGCGTGCCTCCTGCTCACCGCAACTTTGGCGATGCTCGTGCCCTATTTGCTCAAGCAGGCCATCGACGCCATTTCCCACGGTGCCCCCGTGAGCAGGGTCACGGCACTGGCACTATGGATTATCGGCATCGCCATCGTCCAGGCTGCGGCGCGAACGCTGTCACGCACGGTAATCTTCAACGTCGGCCGCGACGTCGAGTACGATCTGCGCAACGACTTGTTTGCGCATCTTCAAAGGCTACCCCTGGCGTACTATCACCGCCAGCAGACCGGTGACCTGATGTCGCGGTTGATCAACGACGTCACGGCGGTACGCATGCTCCTCGGCGTCGGGATCCTGAATTTTGTGAATACGCCCGTGTATTACCTCTACGGCGTCGGCATCATGCTGAGCCTCGACCCGCGACTGACCGTGGCGGCGTTGTTGCCGTACCCGGTGATCCTGCTGATCGTCAAACGCTTCAGCCGCCGGCTGATGGAAGGCACCCTGCGTGTCCAGGAAGGCCTGGCCGAGATGAGTAGCCAGGTGCAGGAAAATCTCAGCGGTATCCACGTCGTGCGTGCGTACGCCGGCGAAGCCGGGGCAACCGCCGACTTTCTGGCCATCAATCAGCGCTTCCAACAACAAAGCCTGGAGCTGGCGCGGGTTCGCGGTCAAATCATGCCAGTGATGAAAACCGCCTCCAGCCTCGGCACGCTGGTAGTGTTGTGGTACGGCGGCTCTGAAGTCATCGACGGCCGTCTCAGCCTCGGCGATCTGGTGGCATTCATCGGCTATCTCAATTTGCTTGCCTGGCCAACCATGGCGATGGGCTGGATGCTGTCGATTCTGCAGCGCGGCCGCGCGGCGATGAGCCGCCTTGAGCACATCTTCGACATCCAGCCGGAGATCGCCAGCGCCGCGAATGCCGTCCCGCTGCCCGCGGTGCAGGGCCGCATCGAGTATCGTACCGTGGATTTCACCTATGGAGCCGCCGACAACGGCCATTCCGTGCTGACTGGCATCTCCTTCAGCATCCAGCCCGGACAGAAGCTTGCATTGGTTGGCCGCACAGGCGCCGGGAAAAGCACCCTTGCGACATTGCTGCCGCGGCTGTTCGACGTGCGCGGTGGCCAGGTCCTGCTTGACGGACACGATATTCGCACCCTACCCTTGGCCCAGCTGCGCCGCAGCATCGGCTTCGTCCCCCAGGATCCCTTTCTCTTTTCGGCCAGCGTGCGCGACAATATCGCCTTCGGTCTCGATGCCCCCGACGACGCGGCGGTGCAGCGCGCCGCCGGCGTCGCTGGCGTCGCCGCGGATATCGAGGCATTCCCACGCGGTTACGACACCGTCGTCGGCGAGCGTGGCATCACGCTCTCCGGGGGGCAGAAACAGCGCCTGACGCTGGCCCGCGCGGTGCTCGTCGATCCACGCGTCATGGTGCTCGACGACGCGCTTTCCAGCGTCGACACGCGCACCGAACGGGCGATCCTGGCGGCGCTGCGCGATCTCATGCGGCAGCGCACCTGCATCATCATCGCCCACCGGATCTCCACCATCCAGGATGCCGACCTGATTGCCGTGGTCGACGAGGGGCGCATCATCGAGATCGGTGACCACACAGCCTTGATGGCACGCGACGGCCTCTACGCCGACATGTTCCGCCAACAGCGACTCGAAGAGGAGATCGCCGAGCTATGAGCGCCGCAGGCGAAGCGCCGGTCGACACGGCGCGCGCAGCAGTGGTCGACAAGGCATACGATGCACGCCTCATCCGCCGGCTGTGGATGTACATTCGCCCGTACCGCCGCGACTTCTGGTTGGCAATGGGCTGTTTGCCCGCAATCTCCGTGTTCTCGTTGGTGCAACCGTATCTCCTGAAGATCACCATCGACCGCTATATCATCAGCCACAACACCGCCGGCGTCACCGCCATGGGAATGCTGTTCGCGGTCGCGATGCTCGGCGAGCTATTGTTCCTCTACCTCCAATACTATCTGACGATGCTGGTGGCGCAAAAGAGCCTTGCGGACCTGCGCATCGACGTCTTCGCCCACGTCCAGCAGCTCGAGGCCGCCTACTTCGATCGCAACCCGGTGGGGCGCCTGGTGACCCGCATGACCACGGACATCGACGTCATCAACGAGATGTTTGCCGCCGGCGCCATGACCCTGCTCATGGACGTCGTCACGCTGCTCGGCATCGTGGGCATCATGCTGGCCATCAATGCCCGCCTGGCGCTGGTCAGTTTGTCGCTCCTGCCGCTCATGGCATTGGCGATCAATTTCTTTCGCGTCAAGGCCCGACTGAGCTATCGCCTCATCCGCGAACGCATCGCGCGCATCAATGCCTACTTGCAAGAAGCCATCTCGGGAATGATGGTGATTCAGCTCTTCGCGCGCGAGGCGCAGACCTTCGCCGAGTTCGACCGTTACAATGACGCGCACCGCGAGGCCAATCACTGGTCGAACATTTATGAGGCATCCCTCTTTTCACTCGTCGAAGCGGTCAGCAGCATCTCCTTTGCGCTGATCGTGTGGTACGGCGGCCATCAGATTCTCGGCGGTGCGCTCGCCTTCGGCACGCTCGTCGCCTTCATCGAGTACGTGCAAAAGTTCTTCATCCCGCTGCGCGATTTTTCATCGAAGTACGCGGTGATGCAATCGGCGATGTCGGCAGCCGAACGGGTCTTCGATCTGCTCGATACAACGCCCAAGATCCGCAACCCCGAGCACCCGCACCGGCCGGCGATGGTCCACGGCCGCATCGACTTCGAGCATGTGTGGTTTGCATACAAGGGCGACGACTTCGTCCTGCGCGACGTCTCGTTCAGTGTCGAGCCGGGTGAGCAAGTGGCCATCGTCGGCGCCACCGGTGCCGGCAAAACCACGATCATCAAGCTACTCAACCGCTTCTACGATGTGCAACGCGGGCGCGTACTGGTCGACGGCGTCGACGTCCGCGAATGGGACCTGCAGGCGTTGCGCCGTGCTATCGGCGCCGTGGCACAAGACGTGTTCTTGTTCTCCGGCACCGTGGCGGAGAACATCAGCCTGCGCCGTCCCGAGACGACTCGCACGGCCGTGCAGCATGCCGCCGCCACCGTAAATGCCGGGCGCTTCATCGCCCGGTTGCCAGGTGGCTACGACGAACGGCTGCGCGAGCGCGGCAGCAACCTCTCCGCTGGTCAGCGGCAATTACTGGCTTTCGCCCGAGCGCTGGCATACGACCCAGTCATTCTTGTGCTCGACGAGGCGACCTCCAGCGTCGATACGGAGACCGAGCTGCTCATTCAGGACGCTCTCGACAAGCTGCTGCGACAGCGCACCGCGGTGGTCATTGCCCACCGGCTGTCGACGATCGAGCGCTCCGATCGCATTATCGTAATGCATCACGGCGAGATTCGGGAACTGGGGACGCATCAAGAGCTGCTGGCCCTAAAAGGCTTGTATGCGCGGCTCCATCGACTGCAGACGCAAAGCGCTTTGCACGCGATCCCGTCCGAGACGGTGGGTGTTGCCACGGCAGGAGCCGCAAAGTGAAGCAGCTTCGCCCTCTGCCTCTGGGTGAGGCCCGGGGCGAGGCCACACCGGGTTACCCGCGGCTGCTGGCGTGTTCCCTGCTGCTTCTGGCCGGTTGTCTGTCCGCGTGTTCGCCAACCTACGTCCTGCGCGCCGGCTACGAGGAGGCCAAGATCTTGTGGCGCCGGCAGCCGATCGAGCAGGTGCTGAAGCAACCCGATCTCGACGCGGCGACGCGCTCCAAGCTCGAGCTCGTATTGGAGGTGCGCGCCTTTGCAGCGGAGATCCTGCAGCTGCGTGCCGGTGACAGCTACGCGACCTACGCGCACGTCGACGACAATCAGGTCGTCCACGTGGTCTCCGCGGCATATCGCTTCAAGCTGCAGCCGTACACGTGGTGGTTCCCCATCGTCGGGCGGGTACCGTACAAGGGGTATTTCTCGCAGGCCGACGCCGATGCCGAAGCCGCGTCGCTCGAGCACGACGGCTACGATACCTACGTCCGCCCGTCGGTCGCCTTCAGTACGCTGGGCTGGTTCGCCGATCCATTGCTGTCGACGGTGCTGCGCTACGACCGCGTCACCCTGGCCAACATCATCATCCACGAACTGCTTCACAACACGACCTACGTCGCCGGCCACGCCGACTTCGACGAGTCATTCGCCGATTTCGTCGGCCACCGCGGCGCCATCTTGTTCTTCGCAACGCGCGCCGATGTGCCGGCGCGTGAGCGCGCCACAGCACAATGGGACGAGGCCATCCTCTTCTCCGACTTCATGGACCCGTTCGTCGCCCGGCTCACCCAGGCCTATGCCGCCGGCGTGTCACTCGACGAACGCCAGCAGCTCTTCGACACCGGCCAAGACGAGTTCCGCCGGTCGCCGCTACAGGCCGGACGCTATCGCGATTTCGGAACCGAGCACCTCAACAACGCCGTCATCCTCCAATACCGCATGTACAGTGAGCAGCTCCATCTCTTCGACGACGTCTTACGCCAACATGGCAACGATCTGCCACAAACGATCGGTGCGGTGATCGATGCGCTGCGCGGCCACGAGAGTGATCCGTTCGCCGCCGTGCGCGGGCTTTTGCATATCGAACCTACGCCGGCAGCCACGTAGAAGGTTCGCCCCTCACGGCTCGATCGTCCCCAAGCGCCGGATCCCGTAGCGCACCGAGCCGACGAATACCGCAACCGTCAGCGCCAGCGCGGCAGTCAGTGACGTGACGATGCCGACCTGCTCGGGCGCGGAGAGCGCCGTTTCGTACAATCGGCTCATGAACAGTGCATACACCGGCCACCCTTCGAGGAGCACGACGAGCCCGATGAACGACATGCAGAGAATCATGTAGACCAGGCCACCAATCCCCCCCGCCACCTTGGCGGCGTTGTCCGCGTCGAACTTCGGGTAGGCGGCACCGACCGCCAGCCCCAACGCAACGATGCCGAAGGTCATGCCGAAAATGGTGATGATCGACAGCCCCATCATCACCGGCATGACCTTCAGGTAGTAGTCGGTAGCCACAACCAGAATCTCGCCGAGCACGAGCAAGGGCACCAGCCCCGTCCAGAATTTGCTCCACCACAAACGGCTCAACGGCAGCGGCGCCGTCTTGGCGATCCAGAACGACTTCCCCTCGAGACTCACCGACGGAAACACGAAGCGCACCGACACCGAGGCAATGACAAACGCGGCCAGCGCAAGGTTCCCAAAAGCCAGCCAGTTTTTGAAGTAGAAAGTCACCAACGGCGACGGCAAGACGCTGAAGTTGTACACATAGACGACCACCAGCGCGAGCAGCAAAAACAGCTGCGACCACTGACTGGTATCCCGGAAGAACGTCTTCACCTCCTTGATCACCAGGAGGCGCGTCTGCGGCGCAAACGGGAAGGTCGCCAGGCGCACGCCACGCTCCCACAACGCTTGCTGCGTGAACACTGCCTTGCGCCCTTCCTGCGCCTTGGTGAGACCGGAGAGGAAGAGGGACCCCGTCACGCGTTCACACAGCAGGGTCAGCGCTGCCGCCGTGCTGACCAGAAGCAACACGTAAAACACCGCCGAGCCGCTCTGACCGGTGAGCGTCGGGTAGAGGATCTCGGCAGCCCACGTGCTCGGCAAGAAGGCTGACGATGGGGTTTGCATGGCCGCCAGGAACTGCACGAAGCTGGAAAACTTCTCCGGGTTCACCAGCTGTTCGGGCTGGAGCATGCGGGCCCACAGATAGAGTACCGCCGCCGCAACCATCGACAGCAGCACTAGGATCTCGCGCGTGCGGCGTGCCGGAAAGACGTTCACCAGAATCGCCGTGAACGTGACGCCGATGGCGGCGGGGATCAGCAAGAACGGCGGCAACGTCAGCAGGGTCGCCAGGTAGAAGAGCGGCCCGGCATGATGGGCGATGCCGTACGCCAGAAACGCGGGAACCGCAAAAAACACGACCATCCACGACGACTCGATGAGCGTGTCCCCCAGGCGCGCATAGAAAAACATCCCGCGCCCGATCGGCGCCGCCACCAGGCGCTCCAGGTCACGCGACAGGAAGAAGGTCGACAGCGCGGTGATCAGGTTCGAGAAGAGCAGGAGCGAGAAAAACGTCAGGAACACCATGCTGAGCAACTTGTACGTCAAGATCGGCCCGAAGTCCGGAACGCTCAGGATGTAGCGCAGAGCGCGGTAGAAGAGGACAAAGATCGCCGTCCAGAAGCCGAGCCCCAGCAAGCCAAAGCCGCCGAGCAATAGCCGGCCGCGCCGATCGAGCCGCTCGAAGCGATTGCGCGCGGCGCGAAAACGCGGGGACAGCAGCAGCGCGAAGCGCGCCGCATCACTCCACACTCGATCGCTGGCTTGACGCGCGCGGCTGACGTCGCTGACCGAGGCAGAGGCTGACATGCTCACGCTCGCAGCGCCGTCAGCACCTCGGCGTCTTCACCGCCGGTGAGGGTCAGAAAGATCGCCTCCAGCTTGGCGTTGGCATGCGAGCCCGCTTGCTGCCGCAGCTCGTTGACCGAGCCGATGGCGATGAGCTGTCCGTGATTGATGATGCCGATGCGATCGCAGGTCTCCTCGGCCACCTCGAGACTGTGTGTCGACATGAACACCGTCACGCCGTTGCGCGCCAACTGCCGCAACGTGCGCTTCAGCAAGCGTGCCCCGCGCGGATCGAGCCCGACCATCGGCTCGTCGACGATCAGCAGCCGCGGCGCGTGGATCAGCGCTGCCGCCATCACCAAGCGCTGCTTCATGCCGTGCGAGTAGCTCTCCACCAACTCGGTGGCCCACTGCGTCAGATCGAACATCTCGAGCAACTGGTCGCGACGCTCGGACGCCACCGCCGCCGGCACGTGATACAGGCCGGCGACAAAGTCGAGAAACTCCGCGCCCGTCAGCTTCTCATAGACATGCGGCCGGTCGGGGACGAAACCACACAGCTGTTTCGCTTCCAGACCGTGGCTGGCCAGGTCGTAGCCACCCAGCATGACGCTGCCCGCGCTCGGCTGCAGCAAACCCATCATCATGCGGATGGTCGTCGTCTTCCCCGCGCCGTTTGGGCCAAGAAATCCGAAGATCTCCCCCGCCGGCACCTGCAGGTTGAGGTTATCAACGGCGAGCGTGCTGCCATAGCGCTTCGTAAGATTCCTCAGCTCGATCATCTCACCGGATCCTGCCGTGGGTGGCTGGAGTGTGCAAGATCAATGCCCCGTCGCACTGCAAGTGACCATTCCATCCGAAACCGCGTGGCGATAGTCGCCGGCGTCGAGACGGTGGCGACTGTAGCAGATTGGCGGATCGTGCCCAATGCCTGACCTGCGGTCGGCGCCTTTTCTATGGGCCGCTCCCCCCCTTCGGGGAGCCTCAGGACAGGATTGGTCGCTAGGAACTGCCAAGTCCGACAGGCTGCTAGTCTGATCCCGTCGAAGGAATCAGAGCGCCTCGAGCTGGTGCCGAGCCCACGGAACTTTTTTGCCCCGAGAGCGGTTAACAGTTCGGGACCTTCACCAAAGAGTCGCTATGAACATGACCGACACTCTGCCCAGCGCGTCTCACGCGAGTGACATCTTCGCCGCCGAGATCATGCTGCCGGTCCAATTTTTTTCGCCTCACTGCACCGAGCTGCCGGAGAAACGCCTCATGCTGGCGGTCCTGGAAGACGCCGTGCTCACCCTGCGCCGCCACGCCGGCGACCGAGGGATGAAAGCGCAACGCTCGGTGCGCGAAATCGAGCAGTGGGTGGAAGCATGCAATCGCGATTGGCCGTTCTCGTTTGAAAACATCTGTAGCGCACTCAACTTCGACCCGAGCGTCATGCGGCGCGGCTTGCGCGCATTGCTGGGAAACGACGGCGAGGCCGCACCGCCGCTACTGGCACTGAGCATCGCGCGCCGCGTCGCCGGCGAACGCCATCGGGTGTCGGCGCCGCGCCGACACCGCCGCACGATACCGCTCAGACCTTCGGAAACACCTGCAGAAACGGCTTGACCTCGACGCGATTGAAGACACCGTTGATGACGTACGGATCCCGCCCCACCAGGTCCCACACGTCGGCACGCGACGCTGCCTCGACAACGATCAGACTGCCGCTGCCGTCGGTGAACGGACCGGCAATGACGATCTTGCCCTGCTGCGCCAGCGGTTCCAGGTGCGCCAGGTGAGCCGGCCGGTGTTGCGGCCGCTTCTCCTTGGCGTCCGGAGCATCGTAGCCAATGATCACGAAGAGCGTAGGGCACCTCCTTGCATTCAACGCCAGCCGAGCATCACGAAGCATCAAACTTCGAAATCACGCAAGGGAGATGGAAAGCTCCCTGCTCTTTCTCGTGCTTTCGCTTCTTCGTGTTTTCGTGATTCTCCTTTGGTTACGACCAACAGTTTCGTGCGGCGCTTGCGGATTCGACGAATGCTTGTACCCTAGCGCTGCCATGGC
>CAZTDK010000122.1:10583-11789 GCA_964611965.1 uncultured Binatia bacterium (SeqCode)
GCGCACAAGGATGAAACGGACATCCCGGTTGCATTGGAGAGCGTCACCACGCGTCTCGACGAGCTGCAGTCGGTCCTCGGGCTACAGGTCGCGCCGGCGCTTGGGGCTATTCGCACGGCTCTGCTGAACGCCATGGCGGCCCGCGACCGCGGGGACCGGGCGGCCAGCCTGCAGCAGATCGGTATCGCCATGGATCAGCTCGCCGCCATGGCCGAGCAACTGGATCCCGACGAAGCCGCGCTCATGCGCGTCGTCGCGCACAACTTCCGCACCGCCTTACTGCGTGGCGACGCGGCGCACGCCAAGCACAACGCCGCAGTCATGTTCGAAAAGTCGGGCGCGGTGGAGCGGAAGAAGAAATGATGCTTGTGGCACGTGGCGCGTAGCTGGCACTTGCCGCTGCTGAACCACCAGACGGCGAGGTGCCACACGCCACGCGCGCTCTTGCACCGGTGACGCGGCTCCGGTAAGCGGCTGCGACCATGTGCCGCTGGACGCGAATCGGGATGTTGGCCCTGTGCATACTGCTGGCTCGGGCTGCGGGCGCCGACGAGTTCACCGGTTACGGCCCGCTGCCGGTGCGCAACTACCAGCCGATTCAGCTGATCTTTCTCGGCATGCCCTTCGAACGGGCGCAAACGCTGCGCCCCGGCGCATTTGCCATCCACCTCGATTCGGCGGAGAGCAACGAGATCGCCACCGAACAGAAGAATATCCAGGCCACGTTGAAATTCGAAACCAACCGCACGGTGCTGGGTGGCGCCTACGGGATCGCGCCGGGATGGGAAGCGGGTCTCGACGTGCCGATGATTTCGCGCTTCGGCGGATTTCTGGATCCGTTCATCGATAGCGTCGAAGACCTTTTCGGCACCAAGAACCCGGAACGCAGCCTCTTTCCCAACAACACCTTCGGCGGCTTCAATGTGCAGCGCGGCAACACCACCCTCTTCCACGGCTACGATCAGCAATTCGAGCTCGGCGACATCTGGGCCAGCACCAAATACGAAGTGTGGCACCCGCAGGGCTGGCCGTTGTTCTCGTTGCGCGGCGCGATCAAAGCGCCGACCGGACGTTCCGATGGTATCTTCGGCAGCAGCAAACCCGACTTCGGCATCGGCGCGGCCGCCGAACAGCAAGTGCTCGATTGGCTGATGCTCTATGCGAATTTCGACATCGTGTATCCGCTCGGCCCGATCACGCCCGGGC
>CAZTDK010000123.1:0-11789 GCA_964611965.1 uncultured Binatia bacterium (SeqCode)
CCGGGGCCAGGCCACGCACATGCAGCAGCTCGGCATCCACCAGCTTGCGCAGCCCGGCTTCCAACTCCGCTTCTCCCACCGGATGTACCGCGTGTATCAACACAAAGCTGAACTGCCGCCCGCACACCGCCCCCACTTGCGCCACCTCCTTCGCCGCCGGCCCCAGACGGTCCAGCCGCGCCATCAGCGAGTCGGCCAACGTCGACGGAATCTCGCGCGCCGCTACCGCCGCGCCCCCTTCCAACACCGCCTTCGTCAACTCCTCGACGAACAGCGGCACGCCGTCGGTGCGCACCGCCACTGCATCGATGACCTCGGCCAGCAAATGCGCCTGCGCCGCCACCCCCAACACCATGTCGCGCACATGCCGCTTGGCCAGGTGACTCAACGTCAGCTGCGTATAGTGCGCCCGCAACGGCCACGGCACCTGGAACTGTGGCCGTGCCGTCAGCAACAGCAGGAGTGGCGCCGTAGTCCCTTGGTTCACCAACATGTGCAGGAGCTCCAGCGACGACGGATCCACCCAATGCAAGTCCTCGATCAGGACCACTAGCGGCTGCAGCCGGGCGGTGCCGAACAGCCACGCGGCCAGCGTCGCCAGCAGGCGCTTGCGGGCCACCTCCGGCGCCGCCACCACCGGCCGGCAGCCCTCCGGCACCGGGATGTCCATCAGCGGCGCCACCAGCGCCAGCGCTTCCTCGGGGTCGACTCCCGCGCGGCGCAGCGAGCCCGACAGGCCCTCGGCACGGGCCGCCGGACTGTCGTCCTCCCACGGCCGCCGCTCGCGCAACAGCTCGGTCAGCGGATAAAAGGGCGTGTTGGCAAAGTGCGCCGCGCCGCCCGTCTCCAACCACGTATGCGGCGTGTCCGCCAACTCCTCGCGCAGCACCTGCACCAGGCGCGATTTGCCGATCCCGGCCTCGCCCGTGAGCAACACCACCTGGCCTTCGCCCTCGCAGGCGCGCTCGAAGCGGTTGCGCAACAGCGCGCGCTCCTCGCTGCGGTTGACGAACGGTGTGAAGCCGTGCGCGGCCGCGGCGCCCAGGCGCCCGCGCACGCCGCTGGGCTGGACCACTCGATATAGCTCCACCGGCTGCGGCACCCCTTTGAGCGGGTGCCGCCCGAGCTCCTCGACGATGAACAGTCCGGCGACCAGGCGGTGGGTGGCCGCCGTGAGCACGACCTGCCCCGGCTGCGCCGCCGATTGCACCCGTGCCGCCACATTGGGCGTGTCGCCCAGCGCCAAGGTCTCGCGGCGCGTTCCTGCCCCGACGTCGCTGACCACCGCCGCTCCGGTGTGCAGCCCGACGCGCGTCGCCAGCGCCGCCCCACCCGCACGCACCGTCGCGGTCGCCTCCACCAATTCCAAACCGGCACGCACGGCGCGCTCGGCCGAGTCGTCATAGGTCTGCGGCCAGCCGAAGTATACCAGCAGTCCGTCGCCGAGATGCTGCGCCACCGCGCCGCCGTAGCGGGCAATCACGGCGTCCGCGCGCGTGTGATAGGCGCGCAACGCCTCGCGGTAGTCTTCCGGATCCAGCCGGGTGCTCAGGTCGGTGGAGCCCACGAGATCGCAGAACAGCACGGTAAGTTGTCGGCGTTCGCCGACCTCCGGTTCGAGGGCCGCCGCCGGATCGGGCGCCACGCGCTGGCCGCATTTGCCGCAGAAGCTGTTCCCGGGCGGGTTGGGCTCGCTGCATTTCGGGCAAACCACCACCAGCGGTGCGCCGCAGCCGCCGCAAAACGCGTTGCTCGCCGGGTTCTCGTGCGCGCACGCTCGGCAGGTCATTGCTGGCTCGCAAAGTGCGGGATGCGGGATTGCGCCATGTTCCGGTTCTCTACAGCTGAACTCTACTCACAACGGAACCGACACGTATGTCGGTCAGACCCGCAATCTCACGTAGGCGCCTGGGGAAAAATCTTGTAGGACCCGGTGCTGGCGAACGAGTGCTTCGGTAGCGCTCGCTCACAAAACAGACACAGGCCGCCGGCGTTTGGCAGCAGCGGCGCGGTGCTTACGTTCGTCTGGCAGAGCGCTAGCGTCTGACAGAGCGCTAGATTGGGGGCCTTGTTCTCTGACAACGCTCGGCAAGAAGTTGGTAGTGCACCGCCACGCGTCAAACGTTACCCGCTTCGGAGACGCGGGCTCGCCGTTTGCTCTTTGCGTCGTTTGCTCTAGAGGAGTCTGTGAGGTTTACTTTGGATACGCCAATCTTGTGCGCGCCTCAGATACCGACGGGAGTACCGGAATGAGCCTTCGTGTCTTGCTGGTTGATGATCACGCGGTGGTGCGCGATGGGCTGCGAGCAGCCCTGAGCGCCACGATACCACTTCAGGATGTCGTCGAGGCCTCGACGGCACGCGAGGCGCTGGCGAGAGTGCAGCAGGAAGCGTTCGATGCGGTGGTGTTGGACCTCGCGCTTCCCGACATGAGCGGCATCGAGGCCCTCAAAGCCATGCGCCTCATCCGCCCGCGCTTACCGGTAGTCATTTTCAGCATGCATGCGGATCGTGAATATTGCGTTCGCTGCTTGCGTGCGGGGGCGATGGCGTACGTCACCAAGGAAGGGACGGCCAGCGATATCATGCAGGCGGTTGCTGCCGTGGTGGCCGGGCGTCGATATGTCTCCCGCCAGATGGCAGAGCATCTGGTCGGCGCGTTGCTGGAAACCGATCAACGTGTGCCGCACGAAGGTCTCTCGGATCGGGAGTTCCAGGTGCTGTGCATGCTCGGATCAGGGAAGACGGTTTCGGAGATCGCGGCGCACCTCTGTCTCAGCGTCAAGACCATTAGTACCTACCGCGCTCGGCTGCTCGAGAAATTGGAGCTCGACAACAATGCCCAGATCATGAAGTACACCTTGGAGCACGGTCTGACCCCTTGATCGACGCGCGTGGTTGAAGGGGTACGGTCCTGAGCTACTAGTTTTGACGGTCAAATCGCAGGTGGCCCCCCGCCTTCCCCGCCAGGGCAAGCGCAATGCCGGCAACCGGCAACGCCGTGCGCAGGTCCCGGTGGATCGAACCGGTCCGTCTGAGGACGATCCGATGACAATGGAGTGTCATGGCCTTGATCGCGCTAATGACGACTCTGCATTCCATGGCTGTGCTCCTGCGGACCTGTCCCCGACGGCTCACGTTCCGGCCTCCGATCCTGGCGCGTGATCCGTCTTAGACACTGTCTCTGTTTGAGATCTTCATACCCTGCTTCGCCGCGGCGCCCCTTGGTCGCTTGAGCCAAAATGCTTGTCCCAATGAGCGACACGGGTCGTGTCGCTCCCCCCGTGAGGTGAATCGGGCTCGATGCCTCGAGTCGGCCGCTTCAGCGGACTAACTCGGCCGCGCTGCCGGTGCCCGGCTGGCCCCCGTCGTGCCAAGCTCGGCCGCGCTGAGCTCGGGCCCAGCGCTGTTGCCCAAGGCTTCGAGTACCCCGCGGGCCTCGCGCAGGACAATGGTTTCAAGGCCTTGGGTGAACTCGGCGTAGATTGCGGCCAGACGCGCGCTGGCCTGATGGCGGCGGCCCTGGGCGTGCAACCAGCGCGCATAGCTGGTGGCCGCCCGCAAGGCCAGCGACCGCGCGCCGATGCGGCGCGCCGCGGCCAGCGCCGCGTCGTACACTGCCGCGACGTTCGCTGGTGCGGCCGCGTCCGCGGCCAGGAGCTCGGCGCGGACGCGCAGCCCGTAGGCGCGATCAAACTCCTCGCCGATGTCGGCGTTGGCGGCAACGTCGAGCACCGCAAGGGCGGCATCAACGCTGCCGGACTGGCCGAGCGCCTCTGCCAGCATGATAGAGAACGACTCGAGCGAGCTCCGCTGGCCGCTCGCCGCGTACTTGTCGAGTCCGGCGCGCAGGATCGGGATGCCCTCCTCGGCCCGCCCGAGCATGGAAAGTGCCCACCCGCGGGCAACTTGTGCCGCACCTTCGTGCACCGGATTCGGTTCCTCCGCGTACGCCGCGCACGCCGCATCGGCATGGGTGAGCGTCAGATGCGCATCCCCCTTGCATGAGGGCGGCAAACGCCGCGAACTGGTGCGCCCATGAGCGTTCCGCCGGACGCTTCGAGACCTCAGCATGTTCGACCGCGGCGTGCGCATAGCGTTCGGCCTCGTCGAGCTGTCCGAGATAGAACGCCGGCAAGGCGGCGAGGCCGAGGATGGCAATGCGCGGATCAATCGGCACCTGCAGCGCCGTGGCCTCGTCGTAGAGGGCGAGACCGCGATCGAAACATTCGAGGGCGCCGGCGAAATCGGAGGCGCGGTGGCACGTGGCGCCGCGGGTGAAGTGGGCCCACACCTGCAGCGGCGCCAGCCCGGTCCGCTCGGCGGCGGCGAGGGTCTCGTCGGCGAGCGGGCGTGCTGCCTTCGGCCCGTCACAGTTCAGCGCCGCGGCCCATTGCCCGATGAGGACGAGGACCAGGCGGACCGGGTCGCCGAGCCCCACGAGCGCCGCCCCGCAGCCGCAACAGAACGCGCTACCCGATGGATTCTCGTGGTGACATGCCGCGCAGATCATTCCTCATTCCGATGTGAACTGTGAAGGAGCCGCACCGCCGCCCCAAGCGCCGCCTACGTGTGTGCCAGGGCAGCCGCACCGCCGCGAGGCTGGCGCGGGTACTGTCTTCGCAAACGCGCCATCGACGAGTCGTCATGATCACAGTGGTCCCGTCATCCTTGTCAGACGACACTCACTTCATGAGATCGAGAATACCGACGACGTCGATGCCGGCCACGCCGATCAATGCATGGGAGAGCATGGGGCCAATGAGGGTCCGCTCCCGGTAATACAGCCAACCCCAGAACAGACCCGGAAGCAGTGTCAGGAGCGCAAACTGCGAGGACAGATAGGAGTGCGTGACGGAAAAGAACAGATTCGAAGTGATGATCGCCCACAGCACGCGATGACGGCCCGTGAGGAACTCCTGGAGCCCGCCTTGGATGCAGCCACGAACGATGAACTCTTGCAGCGGCACGACGATGAGCACGTAGATCCCCAGCTGCGCCAGATAGGGGCCCAGGCCCGCGCCGCCCGCGGACGCACCCAGGGGCGACCGATACAGCAGCGGCAAATCCCGCCAACTGGGCAAGGTATGGATCAGCGCCCATTTGATCGCCAGCATCAACCCGAAAAAGATCAAGGAGTAGAACAGGGCATCGCGAATCGCCGGGCGCCAGCGCTGCACGGTGAGCCCCCAGAACGACAGCGGCAGATGGCTGTGGCGGACGACCAGGCCCATGCCCACGACACCCACGGTTGAAATCAAGAGCACGATCATCTGCTGGCCGCCGGCGCGCGCGAGCTGCACGCCGACGCTCAGTGAGAAGGTGAACCCGCTGAGCAGCGCCACGGTCGCGATCAGCAGCGTACCGACCGTGATGCGGGCATGCAGGGCTTCAACCTCGCGCTCAAGGGCTCCCACCGTCACATCCGTCAGGGTACGCAAGCGCGTGTTGAGCTGCTGCGCGAGGCCGTGAAACAGGGGCTGGAAGGAGGCATCCCGGCTCATGATGCGGCGCAACTGTACGAGCGGCACGGCGAGCAGAGTGGTTGGCAGGGTCGCGTACACCGAGGCCGACGTAGGAAGATCCTCCAGCAACGCCAGCTCGCCGAAGGTCTCGCCGGGGCCCAGGCGCCGAATCTGGTGACGCTCGGCGGCATCGTCGGCGCCGCGGGAAATTTCGACTTCGCCGCTGACGACGACAAACAGCGCCGTCGGTGTGCTCTCCTGCGCCACGATTTTCTCGCCCGGCTTGACCCGCCGCACGCTGGCCATGTCGGCCAGCTGCCGCCGTTGCTGCGGTGTCAAACATGCAAACAGCGGCACGCCGTCGAGAGCATCCGGCAGCGCGGCTTCCACCGTCTCACCCCCGTGGGTATGCGCATCTTCCAGCGCCGACATCGACTGCCCGCGGGTGGTCATGCCCACCCTACGTCTCCATGCCCCATCGAGGGTTCTCCTTGCTGTCTGCAGCGCAATGCCGTGCCGACGGCCTTCTCATTACAACAAGCGAGCCCACACGCATTGTCGGTTGGAGGAGGAATCTTGCGTAGGACGTTTCCCTCCCCAGCGTAGGTGCAACGTCCTCCGCGCGGTTCGCTCAAGAGAGGGTCAGCCGCGATGCGATCATCTCCCGGCGATCCATGCGACCCATCCCGGCAGCAGCCACGATTCGTAGAGCGCGGCGGCCAACAGCCCAACGATAGCCAGCGCCAACAATCCTAGTGATGCGGTGAGTGCGGCCCGCAGGCGCTTGTCGCGCAAGTCACGGATCGCCAGGGCTCTCGCGGCGAAGATGGCAGCCAGGGCGATCAGGACATACGATCCGGCCTCGACCGCAAGATGCGGCAGGATACCGAGGGCTAGCAGCAGGCGAGAGCCGAGGGGACCCGGAGCCACGCGGATCAGGAGCACCACCAGAACGCTCGACCACACGCAGGCGTTCCAGGCGAGCGCGAGCATCCCACCATAGGCGCCGTAGACGAAGCCGAGACAAAGAATCACCAGCGCGACGCGCAGGTTGCCGACAAACGTCACCAAAGGCTGGCCGAAGTCATGGCGCAGCAGATCTTCCGTGTGGAGGCCCGCCGCCTGGCTGGCGAAGCGAAAGACATGCAGGGTTGCCGCTTCTCCCAACCACGCCGTCACGGCTGCGTAGCCGACGGCGATCCCGAGGAAGAGGCACAGCACTCCCGCAGCGGCGCGTTGATTGGCTTGACGACTCCCGCGCCGCAGCACGTAGATGCTGTGCCGATTCTCTTCCAGCAACACGACCAGGCGGTCCGTCAGCGGCGCGGCGACGAGAAAGATCGAGATGAGGCCGGCATCTGCGAGGTCGAGCAGCAACAGTAAGGCACACGAGAGCACCGTGTAGAGGCAGGCCTCGCCGGTGAGTTGCAGGGCGCGCCGCGCCGGCGCGTCGACCAGTCGCGGTGGAAGCAAAGCTG
Organism: uncultured Binatia bacterium (SeqCode); assembly: GCA_964611965.1. Lineage (GTDB taxonomy): Bacteria > Desulfobacterota > Binatia > HRBIN30 > HRBIN30 > CAZTDK01. The sequence continues at coordinate 6,944 of CAZTDK010000123.1, forward strand.
ACGCTGTCGTACGCAGAGGATCGACAAAGGTTCCTTCTCGGTCGGGGCCCTTGCCGGCACGGTTCATCATGGTCGACGTCCAACAAGAGATTGCCCGCTGTGGCAGCGCGCGGTCAAGCATCTTCGTTACCCACCGTTGCATGACAAGTGCACGTTCAGCACATTGTCCTTGACATCGCCAGGAATGCCAATCACTCTATCGTCACGTGCGCACAAGAGGATGCCATGGCGAAGCGTAGTGTCATCGTCGTTGGGGTTCTGCTCGTCGTTGTCACCGCCTGGGTAGGTGCCGGGAGTCTTTCAGGTCGGGGTTTTGGTTTCGGGGAGCGCGACTGTACGCTGACCTCAGGAACGGCCGCCGATGGCGTGCTGGAGGGGCAAGCGCGCTGCAAGTGGCCGGTTGCCGTTGACCGGGTCGATGCGGTGTTGGCGGCGTGGGGCGACCAATCGCAGTACTTCGGTAATGTTGCGGAGAGCCACGTCGTCGGGCAGCGGGGCGACCGGACACTCGTCCGCCAAATCTATCGGGCACGCGGTATCGAGGATCGCGAAGTGGTGATGGAGTGCTTTACCGAGGCGATTCCAGGCGGTCGACGGTACCACTGGCATAAGGCATCCGATCAGTCGGGCAACAGTGGACGAAACATCGAGATTGCGGTCCATGAAGGATTCTGGGAAGTCCGAGGCGATGAGCACTCGACGACGGTCGAGTATCACATGCGCTATCTTCCGGGTGGCAACGTGCCCCAATTTCTCGTGTCGATGTTTCTGTCCTCGGGGATCGAGGCGGCAATGACCGACTTGCGACGGGCCGCTGCGGGCAGCACGCGGGTTGCGGCAGCGGGCAGTGGCGGCGCGTAGGACCTGGATTTTCTCGGGTGCGGACCTCGCGCGTGTAGGGGCAGTTTGGAAACTGCCCGAAAGCGCCAACCACACCGACGCGCTCGGCACCCTTGCCCATGGGCCGGTCCCGTGATTTTCGTACCCGCGAAAGGCATGAGGAGTGTGGGCGTGCGTGAGGAAGGGTCGAAGGGCGTGAACGCGCCTGAGGAATTCATGGAGGATCCGCGTCGCATAGCGGCGGGGCGGGCACCAGCGGAGACTGACCGGGACGTTGATTCGACGGTGCTTGCCATTCTCGAGCACACGCCGCTGCTTTCATCCCTCCCGGTTGGCGGACGACTTGAGCTGGCCGCGATTGCCCGAATGCGACAGGCCGAGCCGGGCGAGCGTCTGGTGACCGAAGGCCAGCGGCCTGAGTTCCTCCTCATCGTGGTGAGTGGCGAAGTTGAAGTCGTGCGTCAGGTCGGCAGCGCCAGTGCGCGCCATCATATTCGTCGTCTCGGAGCGGATGAGACGGTTGGCGAGATCGCGTTGCTCGACGACGGGCCCGCGTCGGCGTCGGTCTACGCGCGCACGCGTGCGACGCTCCTGGCTGTGCCGTTGGCCCAGCTGCGCCCTTTGGTGGTTGGCGATGCGCGCTTTGAGCCGCTCTTCTGCGCCCTCGCCAAGCAGCTCAACGCGCGCTTCCGCAGCTTGACCGACGTCACGGTGGCGGCGCTCGAGCGCGAGGTGACGACCCTCCAGGCGCGCGTCATGGTGGGCAGGCTTCTCGTGGTCACCGTGGCGGTCATGAGTGCCTTCACGTTTTCAATCGGCATCGGCGAACAACTGGCATACGGCAGGTGGCAGCAGCTCTTCACCATCGCCGTCGGCGTTGCCGGCGCGTCCGGCGTCATCGTCATGATTCGCCGCAGCGGGTTGCCGCGCGCATTCTGGGGTTTTACGACGCGGGGCTGGCGCGCGGCAGTGCGCGACGCGCTGCTCTACTCACCGGTGATGATCGCCCTGTTCATCGCGGTCAAGTGGTGGCTCATCCATTGGGTGGCGAGATGGGCGGCCATGCCGCTGTTCTCCGTGTGGTCGCTCGTCACCAACGGCGACGCGCAGCAGGTGCGCACGCATTTGACGACCCTGGCCCTGTACATTTTCATCGTCGTTCCCCTTCAGGAGATCGTCATCCGCGGCTGCGTTCAGGGAACCCTCGAGGTGTTTCTCACCGGCCCCCACCGCGGGCGGTGGGCGATCGTGACGTCCAACTTGATCTTCGCCGCCTTGCATTCGCATTTGTCACCCATGTTTGCGCTGATCACCCTGATTCCCGGATTCTTCTGGGGCTGGCTGTATGCGCGGCAGCGCACCTTGATCGGACCGATGCTCTCCCATGCGCTGATCGGCGCGGCCGCGATGGACGTGGTCGGCATCTTCGAGTTGCTCACGTAAGCCTGGCGTCGATGCGTGACAAAGCCCATAGGCCGTGTCTCACTAGCCCCCAGGCACGTCGACCGGAGCGAGAAGGCGGAATCGAGGCCGCACGCGACCGTCGACTGTGACCGTCTCCATGAACATCGCCAGGGGACGGACCCAGAGATCGAAGGCACCGTAGAGCGCGCGGTACACGACGAATTCCTCGTGGGTCTCCGTGTGACGCGCACAGCCAAGTACTTCGTAACGTTTTCCTTTGTAATGTTCGTAGACGCCGGTTGGGAGTGCGTGCGATCCATCAGCCATCGTGAGCCCTCTACCACACCGGGCGGGTTGGCTCGACCTCAACACCGAAGGGGACGGCTCTGTCCTGACGAAGTGCCTGCCGCCGATGCCGGTACCGGACGCCACAGCGAGGGCAATTCCGTGTTCGCCGGAAAGCTGGTACATGACCTCTGCGCCGCGAGGTTTGGTCACTGCGGAGATGTGGGTCGAGAGGCGCCCGCTCACCAAACGGAGAGGACGCGAGGCCGCCTCTCATCGGACGACGGAGACGGCTAATGTTCATTCTTCTCTTCATTGCCTGCGTGGCAATTCTCGCGCTCATGGGACTGAAGCTGGTGAGGACTGTGCAAGAGCTTCGTGCCGCGCGTGCCGGCTACATCACCTTCGGCGGCGACGACCGCTACCAGGCGAGGAACGCGCACTTGAACGTCCACGATGCGGTCATGATCGCCCGTGTGAGAGTCGAGATGACGGAGGACGCGTTCGAAGCGGTCATTCGGCGCATCGAGGAGAACTACCTCCGCTGGTACGAGTCTCTGAGCGCTTCGATTCCCCCCGAGATCCAGGGAAACGGATTCGATACTCCTCTGGAGATATGGAACGAGTACGGGACATACGAGCTCACGGACACGCCGATCCTGGCCAAGATCGTCGTCTGTAGAAAGGAACAGGTCATCCTCCTCGTCGGCAATCACGTCTACTTGGGTGGCTACCTGCTCTCGCAATTTGTGCAACTGGTCTTTTGCCAGAGCATCTCGAAGAATATATTCCCCCGAAACCGGTACCTCCCCGTCGCCACCGAGCTCTCGATCCTCGCCTTGTTCAGCCGTCTTGCCTTGCGGCGGAGACGCCTCAAGTCGCCGCTCTATGATGACCAAGCGCAAATCCAGCGATTCTACCTCAAGCAGGATCTTGGCCCGATCATGGAGCAGGCGACGAACTTGCAGGTGCACCATCTGTACCTCGTCATTGCGATGCATGTGTTCATGGTGATGCAGCGCATGAACAAGACGCGGCTGAGGGTGACCCTGCCGGTATCCTTCAGTGCCAACGACTCGTTTAACACCGTCGGTGCCATCTTCCTGGACGTTGACGCGGAGCCGGACGTGGAGGTCCTGGCGAGGAAGATCCGGAGGCTGGTGCGGCGAAACCAGTGGCAAGTATCCGCATCCAACCATGTCCAGCGAATCTTTCCTACCAGGAAGCTGTCAGAAAGAGCGCGAAATATGGTGGATCTGACCCTGACGGTGGTGCTACAGAAGACGCTTCCCAATAATCTGTTGACCAATGAGATGAAGGACTACGAGTTCACAATGGGCAATATACATTACCCGGTCTACGTCATGGCATTCATCTTCGAGGACCATGTGCACAGCTCATTCATGATCAACACGCCCGAGTATGACGTCGACGCATTCATGGCGCAGGAACGTGCTGCGCGCATGGACCTGACGCTGGCGGGAGCCGCGTCAGGTGTGCCTCTATGATGCCCAAGCGCGGAACGTCTGATCGTGAGCCCTCGGCCAGGAGCTGCCGGATGTCGATGGGGTGAGCCACGGAATCCTCGCCGCCTGCGATACTTCCAGCGAAGCTGTGCTTCAACCCGACGACGGCAGGAAAGCATGTCCGAGAGATCGCCGCGGCGTCTTTCGCACGGCGCAGGTTGGTATCGCTGCCCTGATTGCCGACGCCGACGAGACCTCGATCTCCAATGCAGCGACGATCGCAATAGGCTCATCGATACGGCTCTCTTCCTGATCTCTGATCGTGGAGGCCTTCATACGTCCAGGCGGGGCTGCTGTCGATCAAGGGGCGATCCATCTGGACGACCCTCGTGCCCCGACCGATACACCCTTGAGTCGACGCGTGAAACATGCGACTACCTTCCCCGCTGCAAGTCAATCCTTCATCGGGGGTTTAGAGGACGCATGATTGAGATCAAGAACGTGGTGGTCTTGGGCGCGAACGGGACGATGGGCGCCGGCAGTGGTGAGGTCTTCGCCGGCGGCGGCTGTGATGTCGTCTTCTTGGCGCGCGCGGCCGAGAAGGCCCACGAGGGCTTGGTGGCGGCGCAAAACATGGCCAAGTCGCAGCGCATCGCCGACCGCATCTCGGTCGGGACCTACGGCCAGGACCTGGAAGAGGTCGTCGCCAAGGCCGACCTGATCTTTGAAGCGCTGGCCGAAGACATCGAGCTGAAGAAGCAGTTCTTTGCGCGCGTCGATACGTGCCGGCGGCCCGACTCGATCGTCGCCACGGTATCGTCGGGCTTGTCGATTGCCGACATGGCGCGCGG
>CAZTDK010000124.1:0-11781 GCA_964611965.1 uncultured Binatia bacterium (SeqCode)
TGCGCGTTTACATCCAGGCTTTGAACCCAACCGTTTCTCAGGCAACCATTCCTGGCCTCAGAAACAGCGGCGTTCTTTCCTATGATCACGCTGACTTCCGTCAGACAGATCGCCTCACCTACCTGACACCGAAATTCAGCGGTTTCCAGGCTGGCGTATCTTATGCTCCGAAGCCAGCCATGCTCGGCCTTGGTAACGGCACAGCAGGTATGTCAACGGATAAAGACGTTGGTCAGACCGGTCAGGTTTGGGAAGGTTCCGCACGTTGGGATGGCGAATTCCAAGGCTTTGGCGTTAGCCTCGGCGGCGGTTACAGCGACTCAACGCTGGAAAACTACACACGTCCTGCTTTAGTTGCGACAGCACCTGTTGCCAGCGACGGTCTCCGTACATGGAACGGCGGCGCGAACGTCTCGTTCAGCGGCTTCAGCCTCGGTGGTTCCTACCTGAAGAGCAACACGCAGAACATCATCACTGACTCAGTCGGTCCCGTTGTTAACGCCACGCCTGACGTTACTCAGACAACTTGGGTTCTCGGCGGCGGTTGGGACAATGGCCCATACCACCTCGGTGCAAGCTATCTGCATCAGCAAACCGAGCGTGATGCGTCAGCATCCACTCTGGTTAAAGCAGACTACAAAGCGCAACGTTACACAGTTGGTGGTGGTTACACCTTCGGTCCAGGCATGACGTTCCGCGGCGCGGTTGCATGGGGTAACTTCAAAAACAACCTGCAGAACAACGCAGGTGGAGGATTTGACGTTGCTGCTAACGATCAAGACTTCACGCAGGTTACAGTTGGTACGGATATCCAGTTCTAATCAACCGGATGTTTTGACACGGCTTAAGAGAGAGGCGCCTTCGGGCGCCTCTTTTTTTATCATGGTCCTTGCCTACAAGTATTCGTGTCGTGTAGGCTTACGACATGGTCTTAGAGGCGAGCGCTTTCGCATATACGAGAATGAACAAATCTGGAGGGTGAACAGGCTTGCGGAGACGGCGGCAACGCACAATTGTTGATATTGCATGGTTTGATGAACAGCTATTTGCAGCGAGAACGTCGTTGCGCGCCATCGCGCGGCGCGGCAGATTTTCCGCGTCGAGCTTGAGCAGGATTATTCACGGCAAGATTCCTCTCAACTTGGTCAGCGCCATTGTCCTCGCAGATGCCTTTGGGGTGCCTATTGAGGAGATTGTCTACCGGTGCGCTTTCCACCCTCCATTACCAAAGGACCCCAAGTCCCGTCAGAAAACCATAGGAGCCGGTCAATCAAAGGCCCAAATAGCAAGACTGCGCGCCTCAGATTAGCTGAGGGACAATACCTCACCAGTACCCATCATCGACGAAAGACACGTACTTGCCGCGGCCAATGACGATGTGGTCGAGGACCCGCACACCGACGAGTTCACCGACTCCGCGGAGGCGGCTGGTGATTTCGATGTCCTCCTTGGAGGGTTCGGGGGAGCCGCTAGGATGATTGTGCACGAAGATCACGGCGGCGGCGCTGTGGCGGATGACCTGGGCGTAAACGTCGCGCGGATGCACGATGCTGGAGCTGAGGGAGCCTTTGGAGACGAGCACGTCACGGAGTTTGCGATGTTTGTTGTCGAGGAGGACGGCGTAGAAATATTCGACGGGTTCGCTCGCGAGGCGCTCGCGGAAATGCGCGTAGATGTCGGCCGACCCGCGGAACGGGGTGCCGGGGACGAATTCCTGTTCGCCGAAGCGTTTGGCGAATTCCACCAAGGCGGCGAGGCGTTCGATGGCGGCGTCTGAGAAACCGATGGCGTGAAGGTCAACGGGATGGGCGTTGGCGAGGTCGCGGATATCACTGTAGGCACCGGTCAAGTTCTCGCAGACACGCCCGGTTGCGGGGCCGAGGAGTTTGGCGAGGATATCGGTGGTGGATGCGGTGGCGGCGTCCCAGGTTGCCGCATCGGCGGGGTATGTGGTCGCGCCTTCCCAGATCGTAAGTTGTGGACCGCCGGTGAGGCCTCGTGCGTTGAGTTTTTTTGTCGTCGTCATCTTCCTTTCTCCTCTCTTGAAAGTCGGTGTCCGCTCTCTCACGAGGCTGGAGAGCGACCCGATCTTTCGAGGAGAAAGGCAGCGGAGGAGTGAGGTGGAGGCCGCCCAACGAGAGTGAGGCGGCGGAGCCGCCGGGAGGCGCCGAATTCAGGGGCGTGACAGCATCTTTTCAGCTGGCGCGGCCCTGGGGGGCCGGCGGACGGAGCCGAAACGGGGGAGCGTTCAGGAACGACGATGAAGAAACGCGGCGCGGCTAAACTTCACGGCTGTCCCGCGCGTTCTGGCGAAGGTGGCGCACTTTGCCGTGGAAGCCACATGCGGCGCGGCAGACCGACGAGTCCTCGTCCCATTCGTGGTCGCCGCTGTGGGAGAGCATGACGTCAGTGCCGTCCGGACAGAGGCGGACCCAGACGGTGGCGGCAATGTTGATTGCATCGGTTCGGCCGCAATCGGGGCAGCGGAGATTCCACTCGGAGGTGGTCATGGGTTCGTTCCCTCCGTCTGAGGGTCGGCGTCGTCGGTGGTCGTAGGTTCGGTGCCCATTTCTGCGAGCGCGGCGCGGGCAATCTCGACCGCGTCCCGGAGATAAGCACTCTCCGTGTCGGCGCTCGGTTCGAACTGATCCAGCTCCAGATCATACTCGCCCCCGTCGAGAAGCTCGGACTTCAGGTGATCGTCGGCGATCGGGTCGCCCCACAGGGGGATGGCGGCGATCTTTGTGAGAGCATCGATGAGCCTCGGAGCGACGTCGCAAAGAAGGCGGTCAGGTTGGCCACCGTAACGGAGAAAGCAGCCGTCAAGGGCGATGTCCTCGGCGACGATGGTCCCCTCCTCGGTCTCAATGTGAACGAGGCGCCGGCAGACGGCGCCGTTCCAGTTCGGCTCCGTGCAGTGGTCGCTGGTGTCCAGGTGGCGCGCAGCTTCAAGAGCTTCCGCGGCAGAGGCCGCAGTGACTTGTGCAGCGCCGTAGTGCGGGACGTCTTCGGCGAAAAGGACAGTGTAAGTATTCATAGCTTTCTCCTTCGTTTGGGTTTTCTTTGACTACGCCTGAACCATTGACGGGGCGGATAAGCGGAACGGTCACCGCGAGGGGAACGGGCAACACGGGAGGCCGGCGAAGGCCGGGCGAATGGATCGGGCAGCCCGTTGACCGGCCCGCGCGCCCTGTCAGGTCATTGCGGCGAAGGTCGGAGGAAACCGGAAGAGAGAAGAGATTGCTGTACGCGCCGCGCGATAACTGAGCCGCGCATGGCGACTGCGGACTATGGCGGCATTTCTGCTACAAAGGCGCGGGATGGTGCGGAGTACGTGAAGGACGGCGGGACAAGGGAAGCGGTATTTATCTCGCACGCGAATCCGGAGTCGAACGCGTTCGCGCGCTGGCTGGGTGCGAAGCTGGCTGCGATGGGCTTCGCAGTCTGGGCGGATGTGATGAACCTGCGCGGGGGCGCTGACTGGGCGCGAGATCTGGAAACCGCGCTGCGTCATAAATCGATCAAAATGCTCTTGGCTTGCACGCCCGCCGCGCTCGACAAGCAGGGCGTCCGCAATGAAATCGAGATTGGCGCTCAGCTGGGGAAGCAGCTGAGTGATCCCGAGTTCATCATCCCTCTCCGCCTTGAGGAATACGAGCCTCACTTCCGGATCGCGCAAGCGCAATACGTTGATTTCAAGGAGAGCTGGGCGGCCGGGTTTACAGAATTGATCGAACTCTTGGTCAATGTGCACAAGATTCCGCGCAAACCCAACCGACCGATGACCGCCTGGCTCACGGCGCAGAGCGTCGGCGCGACGCGACTGGTGAAACAGCCGGAGCGCTTGGCTTCGAACTGGCTCATGTTTCGTAAAGCACCGGCGTTCGTTCGTTACTGCGAGCCGCGCTCAGGATTTTCGCTCGATCGTTTTCAGGACAGGACTTTGCACCGGTGGCCGGTCGTTCCGTTCGGCGCGGGCGTCGTTACCTTTGCGAGCCCAGACCGCCGCGGCTTCATTTCTGATCACGTGCCGGCACGTGTCGTTCACAGCGTGAAGTCCACCATCTTTCTGAGCAACGGCTGGAAGCAGCTGCAGATTGAGCCGGGCGTTGCCCGAAGACAATTCTCCGATCTCGGGAACCAGGCGTTTGACGACTTTCTGCGCAATCGTCGTTTGACGAGTTACGAAGGAGCCAATGGTCGGCTTACCTGGTGGGGGAACATCCGAACGGCGCCGCTCGCGACGATTCCGTTCGATTGGCCGCGCCATAAAGGGCGCAGACAAATCATCGGCCAGTCAGGAAAACGCGGAGTGCATTGGCATTACGGGCTGAATGGAGAGATCAGAACATTCCCCGTTCGTCACTTGCGATTGTCAGCTCGGTTGATCTTCTCCGACAACGGGCTTGATGCGCTTGGGGACGTCAAGCGCATGCACAAACTTCGTCGGTCGTTCGCAAAGTCCTGGCGGAATGCGCGGTGGCGCGACATGCTGATGGCGTTCTTGTGGTGGATCGCGGATGGCAAGACAGAAATCTCGCTCCAGGTGTCGCATCGGCAGAGCCTGACTCTGGCTGTTCCCGCAGTGGCGTTCTCATGTCCCGTCAGCGCGTTACATGCTGGGGAAGAACCTCCCGACGATGATGATCCGGATGTCGAAGCTGACGAATGGGATGAATGGGAAGGCAACGGCGAGGGCGACGGGGATCACTGAGATATGGCCAAGCCTCACATCATCCATCTGGACGAGCCGCAGCTCGAATTCCGCTTTGGGCAGAAGGCCGCCTACCCGCGCGACGGGCTGTACTTGTTCGGCCCGATCGACGCCGCTGCAACGTTGCGTCAGGTTCGATACGGCGTCATCGGCACGCCGGAGTCGCTGAGGCGGTTCACGGAGTGGGCAGGCCAGGTCTCGGATTTTATCGATGTGCCGCCGCCGGGGCGTATGTCGAAGCAGATAGAAGCGCACCATGTTGCCTTTCCAGGCTTCAGCCAGGCTTTCGCCGCGTCCTGGTCGGCCGCTCCTGCCCGGACGATTGTCGATATCGACGAGCAGGACTTGCTGCGGTGCATGCGTATCGCGAACCGTCACGAAGCGATTAAGACGACGGTGGATGTGTTTGTCGATCGGCTCGTCGCTGAGCGGAAGCGGGACGAAGATCCACCCGCCTTTTGGTACGTGGTTATTCCCGAGTTCATCTACGAACTCGGCCGGCCGCGCTCGACCGTCCCGGTTGGCGACCGCGTACGTGGCAAGGTCACTCTCGGCGAAAAGGCAGCGGCGGAACTGGCGACGCAGCCTCTGCTGTTCGGCCAGGAAGAGGCGGAGGCCGACGCCGAAGTCTACAAGTACCACAAGAACTTCCGCCGGCAGATGAAGGCGCGGCTCCTGGATCATCAGATCGTCACGCAGATTGTGCGTGAGACGACTCTGACACCGCACGAGTTCCTAAAGTCCAATCTGGAATTGAAACGGCGCGTCGAGGACCCGGCGACGATTGCGTGGAAGCTTTGCACCACGTCCTATTACAAGAGCGGCGGTCGGCCATGGCAGCTCGCGGACGTGCGTCCCGGCGTTTGTTACGTGGGGCTGGTCTACAAGGAGCAGCCCCAAGAAGGCGCGGACGCGCGACACGCCTGTTGCGCGGCACAAATGTTCCTATCTGACGGTGAGGGCGTGGTGTTCCGTGGGGCGCTCGGCCCGTGGTATCAGCCTGATACCAAGCAGTTCCACCTCGACAGGGAGGCTGCCGAGAATCTCGTCAGCACCGTTCTGGACGAGTACCGCTCCCGGCATCCCGACGACCCGGCCGAACTCTTCATCCATGCGAAGTCCTGGTTCAGCGATGAAGAGTGGCAGGGATTTCAGGCCGCTTGCCGCGGCAAGCGCACGAATGTCGTGGGTGTGCAGATCTCGGACGGCTGGGATCAGCTGAAGCTGTTCAGACCCGGCAGCTACCCAACGATTCGGGGCACGGCAATGCTTCTGAATGACCGCTCCGCCTTCTTGTGGACATCGGGCTACGTGCCGCGACTCGATACGTATATGGGACCCGATACCCCGAACCCGCTGCACGTGACCGTTCGCCGGGGTGCAGCGGCCTTGGAGACGGTGCTCGGGGATGTGATGGCGCTGACCAAGATCAACTTCAACACTTGTCTCTTCAATGATCGCAAACCGGTCACCATCCGTTTCGCGGATGCGATTGGCGACATTCTCGTATCCGCGCCGGTGCAATCGGAACCGCGGCTGCCGTTCAAATTCTACATCTGACCGCTTATTTCGGCGAAGCGCCAATTGATGAATGGTGCTTGTTGGTTCAGGGTGCAGGACGCGGCAAGGAGAGCACTTCACCTTTTGGTGTAGGGGCACGGAAAGCTATTCGACTAACTTTTCTTTGCGATTGCAATCCCCGCTTGGGGTCCCATTCTCTGGATGATATACTCGTTTTTCACACTCAGCCGGAACAGACCTGCTACCGCGGTGCTGATATCCGACGATCCAGTCGGGTGGTCGTGTCATGAGTTATCTTCGTAAGATGCGGTAGATGTTCATGGAGCAGCGCCACAGTTAGCTGTTGTCCACGCCTGGAGAGTCGTTCAATCCATTCCACTGGCATGGCGGAAAAATCCGTCGGATAGGCCGCTGTCGTCTCCGTCGTCACGAGATCAGAGGGAGGAAAGGCCAGCCTATCGTCAGCCTGGCCCAGATACGGAATGATGAAGCCCTTCAATGCTCCCGCTTTCTTCAAGTCGAAAAGCCGATTCATCGCGAAATTCTGGGAACGCGCGTGGATGCTTTCGATGACGGCCATCATGCGGGAGGGCCAGAATGCCGGCGCGGGCGACTCCTCGAGGCTGTAGCCGGCACGACACGCAATGATCGTGTCGAACTTTGCGGCATGCAGGCTCACGGAGGGATCGCGGTCGGGCCACAGCGGCGCGAGGCCTAGATTGTCGTACACACCGCCATCGGTCAGGATAACGCGGCACCGACGCGACTCACCCTTCTGATTGAACGTGAGATACTCATCGAGCGCCGGCAGGAGAGCGGGGAACGCTGCGGAAGCAGCGACGGCATGGGCTATTTCGATATAGCGGGGGTCAGTCTCTCCCAGCCGCCATGAGCCGACCCCGCCGGCCGAGAAGTAGAAGGCCGATTTCGTGCGCAACTCGCAGGCGACGACGATGAGCTTTGGCCGATCGTTCCGCAGCTCGGGCAACATCTTGCGGTCAAATACGGCATCGGACAGCACCCGTCGCAGTATGGTCGTGCGACTTGAGAAGCGGCGCATCCGCGGTTCACGCAGCCACGCTTCGCAACGCGCCTTCAAAGCCAATGACTTCGGCAGAGGCCGCAGAGCAAGCCTGACGAGGAACGTCACACACTGGATTGCCGCAAGTGGAATGACGCAGAGGAGCGCCTTCAAGCCTTCCAGGGTGGTCACTGCCGTCTTGATTGCGGGCCTTATGAACCCGCGAGCGAGGAGCGTACGGACAGATGCCTCGAAGGCAGGGAAATCGCCATTGTGGGAACAGTAGAGCGCAGCCAACACGCTGCCTCCGGATACGGCGGAAATGACTTGAACACGTTCAAGGATGCCCTCGGCATGAAGTGCTCTTAGACATCCTAGGTGGAACGCAATCGCACGTGATCCGCCGCCGGAGAGGGCGAGCGCAATCCGTTCTGGTTCCACAGGTGCGTCGTTAGTCGCCGCCATCGCGTATTGCCGTCTCGCCTCGCGCGCGATCTTCCCGGCCCAGACGGAACCAGGTTTCGTCCTTACCACAGATCGCCATCATGTATGGCGCCCCCGTGGGACCGATGTGGCGAGCGAGATGGGCGTATACCTTTTCATCATCGGCACTCGGTCTAGGGCGAGCGTTGTCGGGATGGCTGTGCCATTCGCCCAGATACACCAGGACGCCAGCCGAGGCGGTCGCAAGGCCGTCCACGATCGGCTTGAGATGCTTGCTGCCGCGGACGAAATAGGTTGGCTTTTGCACGCTATCGGGCGGTGCCGGCAGTCCGGCGACAACATGCGCCACGCGCCGGCTAAGGTCGAAGCTTCCAATCAAAATCCCGCCGCTTTCATTGGGCGCCGCTTCTGCGCGCCACCGCCGCATCGACTGGAGCGCCGCTGCAGATACCGTGAATCGCCAATCATCGACTATACGGCGCTCGACGGCAGCTACCGAAAGTTCCGCTGGCACGATCGCACCAGTCTGAACGTCCAAACGCCAGACCTTGGTGAGCGCGTTCGACTTTTCAATCAAGGCGACCAACTGCCCGCTGCCCAGACCCGACAGGGTCTGCACCTGCCATGGGGGTAGTGGCCGCATCAGATCCTGACACGCGTTCGCGTATCGAATGAAGTCGAGCCGTGCCCCTCTCAGATGCCCTGCCAGGCGACCATCCACGGCCACAGCGAGAAAATATTGGGCTTCGATCTCATCCAGGCGCAACGAGCGAGCGTCGTCCTCCGCCAGAATCACAAGATCGCTGCCATCTGGATTGAAGAAGACACTCGCAGCGCGGCGGATCTCACACTGGTCGCCTAGGAAACCAACAACGGCGGGAGACGCGCTGAAATCGACGACGAGATCCGCGCACTTCATGCTGTCCCGGATCTGTTCCGCAGTTTCCCCGGGGTTGAGCACATCGGCCCAGATAAAGTGAGCCGTCCCGTTCTCGGCGAGAACCGTTTCCGCATCCACCTTCAGGGCCACTGCTTTAGGGACACCGACCGCGTTGTTGCGCTGAAATTGCCGTACGGTGTTGTGCGGCAGCACAATGTCGTTGTCGATGATCGTCCAGATGCCGATCCCCGCGCGGACGGTACCAACCACGACGTTGGAGCCGATTGCGCCCGCTCCGATCGCGACGAGCTGCCGATCGTGCTCTGCCTTCGACCCCGCGTAGACGCGGGCCGTGGCCCGGTCGAGCCGCCGGATAACGCTCCAATGATCAAGGCATATACTGGCGAGATCAGCCGGCTCGCCAGCTGGCACGCGCGCCACTGTCACTCGCGTCCGGGGGTCGAAAAGGGTGCATCCCAACGCTTCGCCAAGCTGCGACAACTTCGCATTTGGCATGAACGCCAAGACTTCCCAGGATTCGATCGCTTCGCCAGTTTCCCTCTGCTTCGGGATTGTCAGAATCAGGAGTATGCTGCGTGTATCAGCCGCCTGGCGACGGTCGGCGCCGAGCAACCACCCGCGCATGGCGCCGATCAGATCAGTTCCAAGGACCTGCGCAAGAACACAAAGCTCTTCGAGGTTGCGCGGTCGCGCATGCAGAGCGCCGTGCACGCGCGGCGCTAACTGGATCGTCAATACCGAAAAGCTGAGACCTTCCACATCCTTTGATTCGGCGGAACGGGGCTCCACTGTGATTGTCCAGCGGCCCTCTTGCTGCTGCGCGCTGGAAACAGTCCAGTCCTCTACCGGTGGCCCTGGGGGGACGATGAGCCGGTGCGCTGAGGCGGGAAGAAGCGGTTCTAACGGCTGGCCTTCCTGGTGAAGGGCGCCGGTCGCCATGCGCGTAAACCAGGTGCGAATGCGCTCCACAAGCGCCTGTGCACTGAGCGCACGACGCAGCTCGTTCCAGTTCTCCTCCCAGATGCAGAGGCATAGCCCATCCGAATCGGGCGCATAGTTCGTGTGGACTTGATCGAACGGAAATCCCTCGCGTCGCGAATAGACGGTCGCGGGGCGCTGATCGTCGATCGGAAATCGAAGCCGGATAGGCTCTTCGGGAACAATTGCCACCGCACGGTGCTGGGGGAGTTCAGGCTCGACGACGAGGTCGACGACGTCATAATCGCCGTCGATTGTGACCGCGACTACGCGCGCATAGGGATGGTCGGGCGACTGCGCGATATAGTTGATGACCGCGCGCGCCCTGTCTGACCTTACTGATTGCGCGCGCATCCGGCACGCGGCGCCGCGCTGCTGAGGACTGAGGCCGATCCGCCGGCGCCCTTCTTGATGCTGTAGCCACTGTTGCTGATTTCGATGACGAGTGGCTTGGGGTTGGTCTTCGTCGGATGCTCCATCGTCACAACGAATTGGCCTCTCTTCTTGGTAGCCACGCTCTTGTAGTACGCGGCGGCTTCTCTGTGCGGCGGCTGTATCGTCTCTTCCTCCGGAATCGGATAACTGGTCGACACGATCAAGCTGTAGTCCGTGCCTTGCGTTTCATAGAGCCACTTCTGCCGCTCTCCCGGCTCCGTCTTCCCGTCGCCCTTGTCGTCGGAGAGGGAGAGATAGCTGCAGTGGTGGGGGATGTTGTTGATGTCCCAGATCAGCCGCTCGTCATTCCCGTGGTACCGCGTCACCCGGACGATATCGTCGATGATTCCGTGTTCGACATCGGCCGACAGAATCAGGCGAGTCAGACGTTCTTGCACTTTGAATGTTGCCTGCATGAACAGCGCTGAGGTGTTCCGGACGATCAGTTCGCCATCGCAGTGCTCGGCGAAGGGTGAATGCACGAAAAATTCGACGCCGTCCGCTTCGATACCAAACTCGGGGCACAACGTCCCGGCATCGCTGATGAGATTGCGGCGCGTCGCAGGATCGATGTCGCGATCGATCAAGAATTGATCGAGTTGATCGGGGCGGGAAAAGACACGGATGCCTTTTCCCTCGATGAACCGATGCCGGGCCTCCGCGCGCAACGTCTGGGCCTCCCCTTCGACGCCAGTTTCCAGGATAGCTGCGGCTGGAACCCAAAGGGTCTTGATGCGAATGCGATCGTCGCCTTGATACTTTTCCGCGTGGTCGAGTTCGAAGACTTCTGTGGCCCGCTTCGTATGGTCGGTGTCCAGATGGGTAAACGCGACGACATCGATTTCCTTGTCGTCACCCAAACAGGCGCGAAGCTCCTTCTCTAGGTCACAGCGCTTGTCCTCCGGATCATCTCGATCGCCCATATCTGCGAAATCGAAAAGGGCGCGCCGGCCGTTCTCCAGCTGGATCAGGCAAGAGTCCGCGTTGCCGATCGGGAAAAATCGTACGATGTGCATGTTCCTTCCTCCTCAATCCCCACACATAAAATGTGTGCCACTTGGGGGCTGCTTCATTCGAGAATCGCCTTCATGAACGCATCCGCCGGGTCGGCGTAGAAGACGATGTTCACCTTGGTAGCCATCTCGTCGGGAAGGTCGAGGAGCTGCCGGCGTGCCGAGATCGGCATGAGCAATTGGCCGGCACCTTTCTCGACGGCCAGCTCGGCAACAGCCACTGGGTTGGGAATCATCTCGATCGACCCGCCCAAGTTGAGCGAACCGACGACGATCAGTCCGCCCTTAGTGCTGCGCTCCATCAGCGTTCCACACAACGCGAGCAGTACCGGCAGACCGAGGCCGTGGCCGGAGCGGTCAGAATCCATCGCCCGCAACTGCACCGAAAACTCGTGGCTACGAGGGTCGCGGTCCCCGACCAGCTCCCTGGCCTGCGAGTAGAGGTTCTGCTCGCCGAAGCGCACGCTCTCCCGAAATGCGGGCGGCACGGGTGCATTGAGAATCTTCACTCCACCGCCGGGTCCGCTGGTCGCTTCGATGCGATACAGGGATGGAGCCGCATCCATGCCGCCAGGGCTGATCGCCCAGACCTGGCCGGGAGGCAGCGGGTCGGCCTCGATGGCGGCGTCGCTGTGCAGCTCCGGCGTCGCCACGAACTGCTCCACGCCCTCGACGCCCATGAAGTAGCTGAAGTGTGTGTTGCGGAACTCCGTCTTGAGACAGCGCTTCTGCTGCTCCTTGACCCGGCGACGGG
>CAZTDK010000125.1:0-11767 GCA_964611965.1 uncultured Binatia bacterium (SeqCode)
CTGTTTGGTCAGCCAGATGTCGAAATCGATCTCCGTCCACAGCGGCGGATTGAGTGGTCCGGCCGGCAGGGTGGGATCGGTCAGCGCACCATTGACGTAGAAGCAGTGTGCGTACTGGATGCTGTTGGAGGTATTGGTAATTTGAATGATGGTGTCGCGCGTTCCATCCGCAATCACTTTGGGGAAGATCAGGATCGACGCGCTCTTCTCTGTGGTGACTCCCGCTGGATGGCCTATTGCTGCGGCCAGTCTGGGTGTGAAACCCAGCCCCACCAGCGCTGCGAGTCCCATGAGCCCTATTAGCCCTCGCTGCCTACGCATTACCCTCCTCCTTTCGATCACGCCGCACCGAATTCGCCTAGGCGAACCCCTCGACCAAGTGTCGGCCTTATATCCGTGAGGTCTAAAGTTGTCAAGTCAAAAGACCCCTTTTTTCGCCGGTTGCCGTTGCGCTGGTCATGTCGGGCCTGCGCACGGTTATTGGCAATTCCCGCTATCGCAAGGGAGATAGATGAAATCGCTTGTTGGCCGGGTTCCACTGAAGTGCAGATTGAAAGCCGCCGAACCTCCGCCGTCGCGGAACTCCTCTGCAATACCAAGCAGGGCATTATTCATCCCGATGGCATTAGTGGCACCGTCACCGCAAGTGCCGGTACCGCTACCTGTACAGCAAGTGAAGGGTGTCGCAGCCGCGGTGCATTGGGCGTTGGAATCCGGGACGCCCCTAATTCGCGTTTGGCCGGTTAGGGTTCCCATCACCGCGGCATTGAAGATCGAGTTGGCGGAGCTACGAGTGTCGAGATTCGAGATCTTGACGTCGTCGAAGCAGGTTACCGGCCGGCTGGTTGAGAGACGCTGTTCGAACTCATTGAAGACAAGGAACTGAGCCGTAATCTTGGTAACGGCTTGATGCTGGAAATCCTCCGAGCAAGGCACCAGGGTGAGCTCAGTGGTGACCGCATCGCCGGAAATCGGGTCGTTGGCGCCATCGAAGAAGTGATCGAGAATCAGAATGTTCGGGCAGGAGCTGTACTCCGCGTTCGGCCCGCCAAGCACCAACGTCTGATTGCCATTATTGGGTCCGACCGAGGGGATGCCGATCGCGTTGTACCCTTCCACATCGATCTGGCCATCGTTGGATTGGATAATCTCAGCCTCGCCCTTCAGGTCGTTACTCGCAACCGGCACGCCATTCTTATCGACCTCGATGCACTTGAGCTCGCCGATAAACGGATCCTCCGAAACGCCCGGAATGCGGCTGCCTTGGTTGGCTGGCAGCGGTAAACATGGCAAACCGGAGGTATCCTGCGGATCGCATGGCGCCTCACCGTGCGACGCCAGCCAGGCGATGGGCTGGCCGGCGGTGAGGGTAATATCAAAATCCGTCTCCTGCCATCCCGGCTCGCAATAGCCATTGGGTCCGCACGGACTGCTGACCGCAAACAGCCGCGGATTGCAGATGGTGCCTTGCGAGTTCTGACAATGCCCGTTGACGTTCACCCAGAAACAGTGCGCCGAAACCGATCCGGTCGTTGACGTGTTGCTGATCCTTACGAGCGTATCGACGCGGCCGCGCGGCGTTTGTCGAGGGGTGGAGGTATCCACGACGATCTTCGGAAACACCACGATGGCAGCCGCCAGGTCGGAAGCTACGTCGGCGCGCGCGCCCTGCACGCCGATCAAGAAGGCCAGCGCGAATGCGCATGCCCGCGAGCAGCCACCTACGGCAGGGATCTCCAAGCGACTCATCACTGCCCCTCCGGCATATGAATCACGTCGCCGTTCACCCGGTCGCCTTCACCGTGCAGGTTGAATGCGGCACGGCTGACCACCGGCACACTTCCCTGTTGGTGGTACTCCTCAGAGACCGCAACGAAGCCAGCCCCAGCTTTGTCCCTGGGCGCCCCCCAGAGCCGTGTCTGGGCAAACCGAGTTCCAACAAAGCGCAGGTCGAACACAGGAAAATCGCCCAGCTTCAGGTTGGCCCAGCTGGTGACGCTGGTGCTCGCCGAGAGCACCTGCTCAAATTCGTTGATGACTTGGAATTGCACGGTGATGGTTGCCGGCGCCTGATTCTCAAAATCTTCGCTGCACGGCGCTACCGTCACCTCCGTACTGACCCGCGAAGGGCCGTTGCCAAACTCATCGACAACCGGATCACTCGCACTTTCGGCGAAATTATTGAGAATGACCGTACTGGGACAGCCAGCGTATTCGGCACCCGTGGGGCAGTCATCGGTGACGCCCCCACCCAAGCAGAGGAAGTTATCGCTGTTGTTCGAGTTCAGATTGGTGTTGAGCCCGACGATACCGACGGCGTTGTACTTGCTCGCGTCGCCCACCGCCGGCGGAAGGTTGACGATCGTGGCTTCACCCTTCAGGTGATTCCCATTGATCGGCGATCCCGTATAGTCCACCTCAATGCACTTCAGCTCGCCGACGAACGGATCGTCAGAAGCCGGAGGAATGGTCGAGTTCCATCCCGGATCAAAGCCGGCATTAAAGCAATCGTGGAAGGTCTTGCTGCACGACGTATCGTCCTGATCCACTCGGCGCCCGGCACTCAGCAGCCAGTGCGTCGGCTGTTGCTTCGTGAGGAAAATGTCGAAATCAGTCTCCAGCCACAACGGCGGATTGAGGGCGCTCACGGGCTCCGTCGGATCGACCGGCGCGGCGTTGACGTAGAAGCAATGTGCATAAACGAGCGAGTTCGAGGTATTCGAAATTTGGATGATGGTGTCGACCTTGTCCCCGATCAATCCCTGGGAATCAAAGACCACCTTCGGGAAAATGAGGATCGAGCTTCCAAGCTCGGTGGTGACGCTGGCATGGACTTGGCCGAAGCAGATGACCAGCACAACGGCCGTCACCCAACCCCAGCGCCAAATCATGCCATTTACACTTCCCATCGGTCCCGCACTCCTCGGTCTCCCACGCGTCGGGAACTGTTGGCTCAGGCCTCCAACCCTACCACCACACCTGCGACGCCGGTCACAAGTGGGGCGCTTATAATCTCCCGAGCCTGAAGTGTCAACTAAAATACCGAGGGAAAACCGCAGCCAGCGCCATCTTCCGCCAGTCTGGCAGCCTGTCTGACTTGGCGGTGCCTGGCAACCAACGGCGAGCCGCAGGCCCTAGGTCACCGGTGACAGCCAGTGGCGATAGTCAGGGTCCTCACCCCGGACCACGGTTTCGAAGCGGCGCTGCAACTCTTGGGTGATCGGACCCGGGCGGCCGCTACCAATCTGCCGATCGTCGATTTCCCGCACCGGGGTCACTTCCGCCGCTGTTCCGGTCATGAAGGCTTCGTCGGCAAGGTACATCTCGTCACGCGTGAAGCGTGCTTCCGCAGCCTCGACGCCGCTGCCCTGCAGCAACTGCAGCACGGTGTCACGGGTGATGCCGGCCAGGATCGACGTCGGCGCCGTCGTCTTCACTCGTCCACCACGTACGATAAAGATGTTCTCGCCACTGCATTCGGCGACAAACCCCTCGGTGTCCAGCATCATCGCCTCGTCATACCCGCCGCGCCGCGCTTCAAGGGCGGCTAGGATGGAGTTCACATAGTTCCCCACCGCCTTGGCCTTGGTCATGTGCGTGTTCACATGCATGCGCTGGAACGATGAAGTCTTCAGTCGCACCCCGTTGCGCAGCCCCTCATCGCCGAGGTAGGCCCCCCACGACCAGACGATGATGGCCACGCGCACCGGGTTCTGCGCCGCCAGGCCCATCTCCCCGTCACCGAGAAACACAATCGGCCGGATGTAACACGAGCTGAGACGGTTCACACGCACCGTCTCAATGCACGCAGCCGTAATGGCCTCGCGGCTGAATGGGATCTTCAGGTCCAAAATATGCGCCGACCCAAACAGGCGATCCACATGCTCGCTCAACCGGAAGATCGCGCCGCGGCCAGCGCGACCGGCATAGCAGCGGATGCCCTCAAACACACCAAGGCCATAATGCAACGTGTGCGTCAGCACATGAACCTGGGCTTGATCCCAGGGCACCATGCGACCGTCGAACCAGATCTGTTCGGTTTTTTCCACTGGCGCTCCTCTCTCGGTCTGGCTATCCGAAGCGCCCCACGCAGTCAACGCAAGCCGGCGAGGTCCTCCGCCCGATCGAACCAGCGTTCGTAACAGGCGCGAATGGCCTCGCGCCGACGCTCGTACTCTCCCCACAGGACATCGCGCACCTGGGCCCCGGTACCCTCGAACCCCAGGCGTCTGGCCACCATGCTGACGTCGGCGCGCCCGCGCTCCAGGTCCCCCACGGGGCGGTCGTATGCCAACCGCAGGGCGTTTTCGACACGCCGCAGGAAGCGATAACCATCGGCCAACACGGTTGCGTCGTCCGCCGACAGCACACCCATCTCTTCCAAGACCGCTACGGCTCCCAAGGTATTGCGCACACGCACACGGGGCGCACTGGCACCATACAGCAGTTGCAGCATTTGCGTCAGAAATTCTACGTCGACCAGCCCGCCGCGGCCGGTCTTGATGTTGACGCGCCCGTGGCTTTCACGCGCCAGCTCGCGCTCCATGCGCTGGCGCAACCGGCGAATCTCGCGCACGTCGTCGGGCTGGAGTGGCGTACGATAGACAAATGCCGTCGCAATCGCGGCGACGCGGGCGGCCAACGCCGCATCACCAGCGACCACCCGCGCCTTAATCAGCGCCTGACGTTCCCAGATCTGCGCACTGGTCTCGTGATAGTGGCGAAAGCCCTCCAGCGACGACACCAAGGGACCGGAGCGTCCCGACGGCCGTAATCGGGTATCAATGTGGTAGACCATTCCCTCCTTCGTCGCGGTCTGCAATACGGTGATCAGCCGCTGCCCCACCTTGCTGAAGCACTCATGCGCTGAGAGCGGCGCGAAATCGTCGTTGGCGTCGTCGTAGACGAAAATCAGATCCAAGTCGGAGTTGTAGTTCAGCTCACCGCTGCCGAGCTTGCCCATGGCCAACACCACGAACCGTCCAGGCAACCGCGGGTACCCGTAACGCCGGCACACCGCCTGGGCGGCAACGTCGCACGCACTCCTCAGGCAAACCTCTGCCAACGCCGTCAGCTCGGCACTAACCTCCTCAAGCTCGAGCAGCGACTGCAGGTCGTTGATGCCAATGCGCAGGAACTCCTGGTTACGGAACCGGCGCAACACATCGAGCGCGTCCTCCAGGTCGACGGCGGCGGCGAGCGCCGTCTGCAACTCCGCCGCCAACTCGTCGACGGTGCGGTGCACGCGCACCAGATCGGCCCGCACGAGCGTGTCAAGCTGCTCCGGATGCCGGAGAAACGTGTTGGCGAGGAACTGGCTCCCACCGAACAGGTCGATCAACATGCGCATCGTTCCAGGGTTCTCGCGCAGCAACGCGAGGAACGTGGTGCGTGCCCCCACCAGCGAAATGAAGGTCGCAAGGTTCTGCAGGGCGAGGTCCGGATCGGCGGCCTGGAGGATCATGCTGAACAGCGCCGGCGCCAGCTCGTAGAGCACCTTCTGACGCGCTGCCCGCGCACGCGCCGCCGGGGGCCCGTCGCGCAACAACCGCAGGTGTTCGTAGCTCTCCTCGGGGCGCGCAAAGCCCAGCGCCTGCAATTGCGCAATGCTCACCGCGCGGTCATCAAGGCTGCGCAACAGCTCCGCCAACTCCGGCTTCACGGCACGCCGGGTCTCCGCCGCAGGTTCATAGAAGAGCTTGTCAAAGGCACGGCGCACCCGCTCGGTATGCCCGTCGAGCGCCGTCCACATCCGTGCCGCGGCAGCGTCACCGCGGTATCCCAGGCGGCGTGCCAGCGTTTCCTGCTCGCGCGCGTCGTTCGGCACGGTGTGCGTCTGCCGTTGATGGACGATCTGAATCTTATGCTCGACGTTGCGCAGGAACCGATAGGCGTCGATCAACGCCCGGCCTTCGTCGGCCGGGAGATACCCGCCGGCGATCAATCCTTCCAGCGTCGGTAACGAACCGCCGCCGCGCAGACGTTCGTCGCGGCCGCCGTGGATGAGCTGCAACACCTGCACCACGAACTCGATCTCTCGAATGCCGCCGCGACCCAGCTTGACGTTACCGCGGCCGAATTTCTCCCCGAGCTGCGCCTCCACCCGCGCCTTCATATCCTTCATGTCGGCAACAGTGGTGTAGTCGAGGTAGCGGCGATACACGAAGGGACGGACCTCGCGCAGAAACTGTTCTCCCAATTCCGCAGTGCCGGCGACCGGACGCGCCTGGATCAACGCCGTGCGCTCCCAGGTCTGGCCGTACGACTCGTAGTACAGGAGCACATTCCCCAGGGCATTGGCGATCGGCCCGTTGATGCCGTCGGGACGCAGCCGCAGGTCGACGCGAAAGGCGAAGCCGGCCGCAGTGATCTCCTGCAGCGCCCGGGTGATCAGCTCCGCCAGACGCATGCAGTAGGCACGCGCTTCGAGTCTGCCGCGCGCGCCGCCGGCGCTGTCACCGCCATCGGCCTCATACATGTACATCACATCGACATCGGAGCTGAAGTTCAGCTCGCCACCACCGAGCTTGCCCATGGCGAGAACGACGAAGCGATTCTCCACCAAGGCGCGCCGCCGCCGGCGGCCGTCAGCGGCCGCCTCCAGGCACAACTCGCCGTACTGCACACGCAACGTGCTGCGTGCCCAGCGATACGCCGCTTCGAACACCGCCGCCGCCAGCGCGCTCAGCTCGCGCATCGTTTGATCGACTGCGTAGCGGCCAGTGAGATCGGCGAGACCGATGCGCAGATACTCGCGATGCCGAACCGCGCGCAGCCGGGTTGCAAACACCTCCCAGTCGGCGTCGAGGACATCGGCGAAATCATCGGCGTAGCTGTTGACACCGCGCGGCGTTGCGGTCCCGCAGGCGCGCAGGAGATCAACCCAGCCGTCACCGGCGGCGCGCAAGGTGTTGGCCAGCGCGAGGCTGCCGCCGAGCAGCGTGAACAGCCCCGCTTGCTGGGTCTCCGAGAGCGTGGCGAGCACCGAGCGGTCGCCGGTCTCTTCGAGCAAATGTTCCCAACTGGCGAGCGCCATGAGCGGATCGGCGGCCGCGTCGAGCAACGCCGGCAGTTGCGCGGCCAACCCCGGGGCGGGCGCGCGCAGCGTGTCCATGGCCTGCTCCAGCCGCACGGCGTCCACGCCGAAACGCGCCAGCGGCGCGCTGGAAGCGGTCATCAGGCCTCAGGCGAGCGCCATCGCCGTCCCCGCAAGCGGCGCCTCGAGTTGATGCGCCGCGATCCACGCGTCGAGGTCGCGCAGCCCGCGGGCCGCCAGCTGTTGCCGCTTTTCACGCCCACGCTCGCGGCTCGGCAGCGGCGGGAAGACACCGTAGTTGGCGTTCATCGGCTGAAAATCACGCCGCCGCCGGTCGGTAATGTAATGCAGCAGTGAGCCCAGCGCGGTCGTCGCCGGCGGCACGACACCCGAGATCCCCCGTACCAGCTGCGACACGTTGATCGCCGCCAACAGCCCCGCGGCCGCCGACTCGACGTAGCCCTCGACACCGATGAGCTGCCCGGCAAAGAAGGTGTGCGGCCGGCGGACCAGTTGCAACGTCGGCTGCAGCAGCCGCGGCGAGTTGATGAAGGTGTTCCGGTGCAAGCTGCCCATGCGTACGAACTCCGCGCTCGCCAGCCCGGGAATCATGCGGAACACGCGGCGCTGCGCCGGGTACTTCATCTTCGTTTGGAAGCCCACCATGTTGTAGAGCGTCGCTTCGTGGTTGTCCTGCCGTAACTGTACCACAGCGAACGGCCGGCGCCCGTTGCGTGGGTCGATCAGGCCGACCGGACGCATCGGGCCAAAGGCCAAGGTGTCAGGCCCCCGCCGCGCCATTTCTTCGATCGGCATGCAGCCTTCGAAGTACACGCAGCGCTCGAAGTCCTTGGTGGGTACCACCTCGGCGCCCAGGACCGCGTCGACAAACGCGTAGTACTCGTCACGCGACATGGGACAGTTCAGGTAATCGTCGCCGCCCTTGCCGTAGCGCGACGCCGAGAAAACGACGCCGCGGTCGACGGAGTCGGCGCTGACGATCGGCGCAATGGCGTCATAGAAATAGAGGTAATCCTCGCCGAGCACCGCTTGTAGGCAACGCGTCAAGGCCGGCGAGGTCAACGGGCCGGTCGCCACGATCGTCAGGCCGTCGGGGAGCTCACAGAGTTCCTCGCGCACCACGGTAATCTCCGGGCGGGCACTGATGGCGGCGGTGAGCTCTCTGGCAAACAGCTCACGATCCACCGCGAGCGCCGAACCCGCCGGCACCTTGGTGCGACCGGCGACCGCCATGACCAGCGAACCCAATCGTCGCATCTCTTCCTTGAGCAGGCCCACGGCGGCGTCGAGCGAGTCGCTGCGAAAAGAGTTGGAGCACACCAGCTCAGCGAGCTGGTCCGTGTGGTGCGCCGCCGTCAGCTGCACAGGACGCATTTCGTAGAGCCGCACCGGCACCCCACGCCGCGCCAGCTGCCACGCCGCTTCGCAGCCGGCCAGCCCGCCGCCGATCACGGTGACTGGAAGATTCGTATCGGACATCAGGCGTTGGTCGGAGAGTAGGAAAGAGAATGGAAAACAGGAAACAGGAAACAGGAAATGGAAAACCGGTCAACCCAGCCATTCGCCAGTTTTCCGTTTTCGGTTTTCCATCTCCTGTTTTCCATTCTCTTCGTCCCGATCAAACTCTTCGTCCCGATCAAACGGCTTCCGCCTCGGCAACCGTCTCTTGATACTTGCAGCCCTCGCTCAAGCAACGGCGCACCGTTCCATAGCGTTTGGTGGTTTTCTCGACTACGAATGGCGCGTTGCATACCGGGCAGGGCTCCGGGACAGGGCGCTCCCAGGTAGCGAACTTGCACTCCGGGTAACGGTTGCAGCTGAAGAAGATCTTACCACCGCGCGAGCGTTTCTCCATGATCTCGCCCTGGCCGCAATCGGGGCACTTCACCCCGGTGGGTACCGGACGGATCAGCGAGCGCACCGTCTTGCACTCGGGGTAGCCGGTGCAGCCCAAGAACTTTCCAAAACGCCCGAAGCGCACCTGCATCGGCTTGCCGCAGTTGTCACACTTCTCGTCGATGACTTCGACTTCGGCAATCGTGATCGTCCCCTCGGCATCGCGGGTGAAGTTCTTGGTATTCTTGCACTCCGGATATTTCGGACAGGCGAGGAACTCGCCGCCGCGGCCCCATTTGACCACCATGTTCGCGCCGCAGGCGGCACAGACGATGTCGGTCGGCTCCCCCGCGTGCTTGACATCGCGCATGCGCTCCTCGGCATGCTCGAGATCGCGCGCAAACGGCGTATAGAAGCGGTGCATCGCCGCCACCCACTGCTCCTTGCCGTCTTCAATCTGGTCGAGCTCGGCTTCCATCCCGGCGGTAAACTCGACGTTGAGGATATCGGGGAAGGCATCGACCAGCAGGTCGGTCACCAGCACGCCCAAGCGCGTCGGCCGCATTCGTTTCGACTTATCCTCCAGCACGTATTCCTTGTTGAGAATCGTCGCCATGATGCTGGCATAGGTCGATGGGCGCCCGATGCCTTTCTCTTCGAGCTCCTTGATGAGCGTGGCCTGACTGAAGCGCGGCGGCGGCTGTGTGAAGTGCTGCTCAGGCAACAGCTCGTGCAGCCGCAGGGTCTCGCCTTCGGCGAGCACCGGCAGCTGGCGCTCCGACTCGTCATCCTCCTCGTCTTCCTTGCGCTCCTCGTCGCGCCCTTCGGTGTACACGCGAATGAAGCCGTCGAACTTCAGGATCTGGCCGCTGGCGCGGAAGAGAGTGTCCGCTGCGGTGATGTCGATGGTCGTCTGATCAAACACCGCCGGCACCATCTGGCTGGCGACGAAGCGGTTCCAAATCAGCGTGTACAGCGCCAACTCTTCCTTAGATAGGAAGCGGCCGACGCCCTCCGGCGCATATTCTAATGATGTGGGACGGATCGCTTCGTGGGCATCCTGCGCGCCCTTCTTGCTCGCATAGGTGTTGGCATGCTCCGGCAGGTACTCTTTTCCGTAGCGCTCGGCGACGAAACCACGCACTTGCTGCAGCGCTTCGGGGGCAATGCGGGTGGAGTCCGTACGCATGTAGGTGATGAGCCCAACCGCCCCCTGCTCGCCCAACTCGATGCCCTCGTACAGCCGCTGTGCGATCCGCATGGTGCGGCTGGGCGCATAGCCGAGTTTCCGCGAGGCCTCTTGCTGTAGACGCGAGGTGATGAACGGCGGCGTCGGGTAGCGGCGGCGCTCCTTGCGTTCGACGCGGCTGACGGTCCATGTCGCGCCGCGCAGGCGCGCCACCAACGCGTCGGCGGCCTGCTGATTCTCGACGCGGAATTTCTCCGGGTCGAGCTTGTCGTTACCGACGCGGAAGAGGCGCGCCGAAAAGGGCGGAGGGTTCTGTCCTTCGAGACGCGCCGTGATCGACCAGTACTCTTTGGCCTGAAAGGCTTCGATCTCGCGCTCGCGCTCGCAAATGATGCGCACCGCCACCGACTGCACCCGTCCCGCCGACAGCCCGCGGCGCACTTTCTTCCACAGGATGGGACTGATCTGGTAGCCGACGAGGCGGTCGAGGATGCGGCGCGTCTGCTGTGCCTCGTACAAGTTGCGATCCAGTTGCTGGGGGTTGCGGATCGCCTCCTGAACCGAGCGTTTGGTAATCTCGTTGAACAGCACCCGGTGGATGCTCTTCTCATGGGCTTTGCCGAGGGTCTCGGCAATGTGCCAGGCAATGGCCTCGCCTTCGCGATCCGGGTCGGGGGCGAGATAGATGTTCTCCTTGCCCTTGGCCGCCGCTTTCAGCTCAGTGATGATCTTCTTCTTGCCGTGCAGTACTTGGTAATCGGGGGCGAAGTCGTGCTCGATGTCGACGCCCAGCTTGCTCTTCGGCAGGTCCATGACATGGCCGACCGATGCCTTCACCTGGAAGTCTTTTCCAAGATACTTCTGCAGCGTGCGTGCCTTGGCAGGCGATTCGACGATCACCAGGTTCTTCGCCATAACTTCATTCCTTAGCCGGACTCTGTCGAACGTCAACCGGCATTGCGACAAACTGCTTTCCCGGCAGCTGTTGTACCACGCCCGTCAACTCCAGCCCGAGCAAGATCGGCAGCACCGTGGCGGACGGCAAGCCGCTGCGCCCGATGATCGTATCGATGTGCAAGGTCTCATGGCCCATGCAGGTCAGCAGTCGCGTCTCGGTGGCGGACAGGTCCACCGGCATGGCCGGCGCCACGCGACCGAGCAGCTGCGGCGCGATCTCCTCGACGATGTCTTCGGCGCGTTCGGTCAATTTCGCACCGTCGCGGATCAGGCGATGCGTGCCACGCGTGCGTTCGCCAACGACGCCGGGCACGGCGAACACCTCACGCCCTTGCTCGGCGGCGAGCATGGCGGTGATCAGCGAGCCGCTCTTCTCGGTCGCCTCGACGATGACCGTCCCCAACGCCAAACCGCTGATGATGCGATTGCGATTGGGAAAGTTCTCCGCGTCGGGTTTCGTGCCCATGGGCAGTTCCGTCACCACAGCTCCTTGCTCGGCAATCTTTTGGGAAAGCGCATGATGCTCACTCGGGTAGACCACGTCAATCCCCGACCCCATCACCGCCAACGTACGCCCACCGCCGCGCAGCGTCGTCCAGTGGGCCTGCGCGTCCGTCCCCCGCGCCAGTCCGCTGACCACGGTGAGACCGTAGCGCACCAGGCCTTCGGTCAGCTCGCGCGTCATCCGCAGACCATAGGCGCTGACGTTGCGTGAGCCGACCACCGCC
>CAZTDK010000126.1:0-11718 GCA_964611965.1 uncultured Binatia bacterium (SeqCode)
ACCACGGTGCGCATTCGCGAACGCGAGCGCGGCACGGGACGTCGCATCCCGGTGATCGCGCTGACTGCCAGCGCCACGCAAGCGGCGCGCGAGCAGTGCCTCGCTGCCGGTATGGATGACTACCTGACGAAACCCATTCAGCGTCCGCTTCTCGGCGAGGTACTCGGCCGCTGGATCAGTGCGCAGGATGTGCCCACGGCTGCGGACGGTCCCGCGCCGATCGTCGACCGCGTCCGTCTGTACGACTTGACGAACGGCGACCCTGTTCAGCTGGAGCGCTACACGCGGATGTTTCATGCCGAGATCAGCTGGGGGCTGCGCGAGATCCGCGACGGCGCGAAGGACAGCGACAGCGGACGTGTGCTGTCGGCGCTGCACCGCTTGAAGGGCGCGGCGGCGTGTGTCGGCGCCAACGGTGTGCTCGCCGCGGTGGCGCACATCGAAGAAACGGCAGGTGTCAACAATTGCGCCCACGTCGGTGATGCGTCGAAAACGATCGAAGAAGCCTACCGGGTCTACGCCGAAGCGTTGGGGACTTCCATCCACGGATTCTTGAGCGCGCGGTGATCCTGCCCGCGCATTGGCACGGGCAGGGTTGCCTGGTGACTGCTGCGCGCTTGCGTTGACATCGGAGCCCGGCGACAATCGCCCCGATCACCAACGCGAAGGGAGAGGGATATGGCTCGGACGATCAAATGTGGTGTGGTGTTGCCGCTGACGGATTTTGCCGCGGCGCGAGCGGTTGCGGAAAAGGCGGAGGCCTTTGGCTTCCATGCCATTGCCGCGGAGGACCACTTCTTCATGACTGGCTTCGGGCACGAGCGCAGTGAACCGCGCCTGGAATGCTTTACCTTGCTCAGCGCCCTGGCGCCGCTCACGCAGCGGATCACGCTGACGCAGTTGGTCGCCGCGAACTCCTACCGGCATCCGGCGTTGCTTGCGAAAATCATTTCGTCCCTGCATCACATCACCGGCGGCCGCGTCGAGTTGGGCCTGGGCGCCGGTTGGTTCCGCGAAGAGTACGACGCCTTCGGCTTGCCGTATCCCAAGCCCTCCGTGCGTATCGCGCAGCTGGCGGAGGGCCTGCAGGTCATCAAGCGACTGTGGGCGGAGGACGAGGTGAGCTTTGCCGGCCAGTACTATCAGCTGACCGCGGCGCCGCATGCGCCGAAGCCGGCGCCACGACCGCGCATCATGATCGGCGGCGGCGGCGAGAAGCTGCTGAAGGTCGCCGCGAAGGAAGCGGACATCGTCAACATCATCCCGCCGTTCAGCGGCGCCCGCGGTAAAGTGGTGATCGAGGACACCTTGGACTTCGACATGGACGAGTTCCGCCGCCGGTCTGATATCCTGGCGGCGCAGTGCAAGGTGATCGGCCGGAGCTTCGATGAGATCGAGCTGTCGGGCATGGTGTTCATCATGCTCGGCCGCACCGAGGAAGAGGCCGACAACATGATGCGTATGACGGCGCAGATGATGAACGTCGAGAACCTCGACGCCGTGCGCAACTCACCGAACACATTGATCGGCACTCCGGAGCAAGTGGCCACCGAGATGCGCCGCCGCGCCCGCGACCTGGGTGTTACCTACTTCTTCTGCAACTTCCTGAACCCGGAGATGTTCGAGCTGTTCGGCCGCGAGGTGCTGCCGCTGCTGAAGGGGTGACGGTTGCCGGGCGAGGCTACCGTGCCTCGCCCGGAGACCGTGCGCGACCGGCTCGACCCAAGGCCCGCTCGAGTCGAGTCATCTGATCTTCCCGGAGAAGTTCTCCCGACGAGGAGGAGACTTCCTGTCTCGTCGGGAAAAATTCTTGCGCTAATGAGCCATCGTGCGCTCGTTTTCCTCCTGCTCTGCGAGTGCCATGGCGAGATTGTTGTGTGCGTCGGTATACCCGGGCCGCAGGCGCAGTGCCTCCCGATATTGTACGATGGCCTCGCCAAGTCTCCCCTGAGCCTGCAACACATTCCCCAAGTTGTTTCGTGCCTCCGGATAGTTGGGTTTCGAGCGCAGCGCTTGCTCGAAATGCGTCAGGGCTTCTCCGAGATTCCCTTTGTTTGCCAATGCGATCGCCAGGTTGTTGTGCGCCTCGGCATACGTCGGTTGGAGCCGCAACGCCTCCGCATATTCCGCCAGGGCCTGCTCGATCTTTCCCTGTGCTACCAGTGCTCCCCCGTAGTTGGAGTGCGCTTCTGCGGAAGAGGGGTCGAGTCGCAACGCCTGGGTGTAATGCGCGACGGCCTCGCCGATCCTACCCTGCGCCGCCAGCGCCAGTCCGAGGTTGTTGTGTGCTTCCGCGGAGGCGGGCTGGAGACGTAGCGCCTCGACGTACTGTGTGATGGCCTCGTTCACCTTACCCTGCGCCCAAAGCACGTTCGCGAGGTTGTACACCGTTACTGCCCGTACCGTGGATTGCGGAATGACACTCCAGTTTGCGGGTACGGTCGCGCAGAGGGCTGCCACCGCAGCCGGCAGGAGTCGTCCCCATCGCTTGGTACGCACGCTGCGGACGGATTCGACGGTCCCCGCGACCGCGAACAGGAGCAGCAGCGGGAGCAGCGGATAGCGGTAGCGTGCCATCACATAGGTGGCGACAACTGTCAGTGCGTAGACGGCTAGCAGCGCGAGGAGCAGACCGAGATCGCGTCGGCGGGGCCACGACAGCACGATGCCGGCAGCTGCGAGGGGCACCAAGAGACCGAAGTTGAGTACCGGCCCGAGCACCGCCAGCAGGGGCGACCACTCGCCGTAGGTGTACTGATCCTCGGCGTCGCCCACTTCGATGCGGTTCACAAGCAAGACGGCCTTGCGAGCGAGCACCGCTAACCAAGCCCCGGGCTGGGTGGTGATGAAGTGGCCAGCCTGGCTGGCCCAGTACCGCGACACTTCGCCTGGTGTCAGCGAATGACCGACGGCATGCTCAGCTAACTCGGTCGCGTCGCGCTGCTCAAATTCGGGATCACCGCGGCCGGAGCGCAGCGGCTGGTACAGCCCCGTCGCGGTAGGGTTGTTGCCGATGTAGAAGTTCGGTCCGAACTGTACCGTCGTGAGATGCATCTCACCACTGACCACCCCATTGCGGAGCGCCACCGGAAAGAGCACGATCGCCAGGCCCAGAAGGAACGCCGCTGCCGCGCGTACCCGAGCAGACGCCCAACGGATGTGGCGGAAATGGAAGAACAGTCCAATGAGCAGCACGGGAGCGAATGCCAGGGCATTCTCTCGCGTCAGGATGAGCCCACCGAGGGCAATGCCAACCGTCAACCACCATCGCGGTCGAGGCTCCTGAAGCGCATAGGAGAGTGCGGCTAGTAAGCCGCAGAGAAGGACGGAGTCGAGCGCCGACTTTTGGATCAACGCGTCGGCAAAAAATTCGCTTGGCCAGAGCGCGAGCGCTACGGCGGCGCCGAGACCCACCTGCGGTGAGAAGAAACGGCTTCCGGCGATCCCGAGCAATACACACGACCCTGCGCCGCAAAGCGCTTGGACGATGCGCGCCAGCAGGAGGTTGTGGCCGGCGGTGGCATAGATGGCGGCCAGGAAATAGGGATAGAGTGGCGCTTGGTAAAACACGCCTTGGCCGATCCAGTCGCCTGCGGCGATGCGTTGCGCCCAGGCGTCGTACGCCTGGCCGTCACCGACCAGATGATCGAACAACGGTGTGCCGTGAATGGCCCACACGTGCACAAATCGGATGACCAGCGCGAGTGCGGCAACACCGCCCCACGTGGCCCAGGTAGGAGGCGACGAATCGAAGGCTGCTGCGCCGCGGTGCGCACGCAAGCGTGCGGCTTTTGAAGAGGCCACCCTCGTGCCTAGTCACCTGAATCGTCGACCAACGAGCCGCTACAATGAGAGTATCCGCGGTTGTAAGAGGTACGATCCTCGATCACCGCTAGTGTGTTGTCTGCCTTCGTCGGGTGAATGCGCTCCGTGGGACTTGCTGGCCGCACGAGGCTATTCGCCGACAATCGACAACGCCTGCCGCGGACAGCGGCGCACCGCGGCGTCCACCTTGGCGCGTAAATCCTCGCTGGGGTTCTCGTTGACGAGCCGGGCGCGGTCGTCGTCGCCGACCACGAACACCTCCGGGGCGACCTTCATGCAGACGGCGTTGCCTTCGCACAAATCGTAGTCAATGCGGATCTTCATCTCAGTGTCTCCAATTCGAGTCGTCAGAGCATCAAGAGCGAATCACGAAAGCACGAAAGTACCAAATCACGAAAGGGGAGCCTCCGTCCGGTTTCGTGCTTTCGCTATTTCGTGTTTTCGTGATCTCCCTGATTTCAGTCCTCGAGCCACCGTTGCGCCGGCTCGCCGCGCCGAGAGCTCTCTTCCTCCCGGCACCACATTGTCCATGCCCAGCAGTTGGCCGACCGCGTGTTTGAGGAAACGGCGCTGCCGCGCGACCGCCGCGGGACTCAAGGGATCGTGCTGCACCACCATCTCGAGCAGCTTCGCGTTCGCAAAATATCCGAAGATCAGATGGAAGAAGCCGGCGGCCACGTGCGGCAGATCGTCGGCTGCCCACGGCGCGTTCGCCGCCGCCAGGACCTGCACGCCCTGCGCGTACAACGGCCGCAGGAGCTTGGTGACGGTGGCGCGCAAGTATTGCGTGTCGTCGAGCCCGGCGCGTTGGATGAGGCGCGGCAAATGCGGGTGGGCGACGAGATAGTCGACGACGGGATCCAATGTGGCATCCATGAAGCTCGTATCGTTCGCGGCCCGATCGCCGTTGCGCGTCACCAGCCCAACGATGGTTTCCACGCCACGCGCCAGGACCGCTTCGTAGAGTGCCCGCTTGTTCTTGAAGTGATGGTAGAGACTCGCCTGGTTCTTCAGCCCGGCATCACCGGCAATCTCGCGCACCGACACCCCGGCAAACCCACGCTGCGCGAAGCGCGCTTCCGCGGCGTCCAAAATCAGGTCGCGTGTCGAGGGTGCCTCGTGCAGCGCCGGTGTCCGTGCCGCGGTGTCGCGCAGCTTCATGCGGGTCGGTGTATCCCTACGAACGTTTGCGTGTCAACGGCGCCCGTCGGGCTTGGCAGCCCGCAGCGACCCAACGGGAGCGGGCCATAGAAAGGCCGCCGGCCGCCGGCCCTATTTGCCCTTGAATACTGGTTTGCGTTTTTCGCGGAACGCGCGCGTGCCTTCGCGGCAGTCCTCCGACATCGACACCGGAATGCCGTACTCGCTTTCCTTTTCGAGCGCTTGCTCCGGTGGGAGCCCGAAGCCGTCGAGCACCGAGCGCTTCACTGCTTGGACCGCCAGCGGGCCGTTGGCGCGCAGGATGTCGGCATAGCGTACCGCCTCCGGCATCACTTGCTCGGGGGCCACGACCTTGTTGATCAATCCCATCTGCAGCGCGCGCTCGGCCGAGAGCTGCTCGCCGGTGAGCAAGATCTCCATGGCATTGCAGTATGAGATCTGCCGCGGCAGGCGTACGGTCGAGCCGCCCATGGGGAACAAGCTCCACTTCACCTCCGCAAGGCCGAAGCGCGCGTCGTCGCCGGCGATGCGGATATCGGTGCAGGTGAGGATTTCGGTGCCGCCGGCGACGCAGAAACCGCGCACCGCGGCGATGAGCGGCTTGGTGACTTGATAGTTGCGCAGCAACCCCTTGTAGATGATGGTGTAGTCGGCCTTGATGCGCTCGTCGAATTCGGACTCCGGAGGGCGCAGACCCTGCACCATGGGGATCAGCTTGCCGAGATCGGCCCCGGCGCAGAACGCCTTGTCGCCCGCGCCGGTGAGGATCGCGACGCGCACCTCGGGATCATCGTTGATGTCCTGCCAGGCATCGGCGAGCCGGCACAGCATCTCCGGGTTGAGCGCATTGCGCACCTCCGGACGGTTCATGGTGACGACCGCGAGGCCGTTCGATTTGTCGTAGAGCACTGCGGGTTCGGACATCGGGTCAACTCCTCAAATAGGCGGTTGGGCGGTTGGCGGTTAGGCGGTTAGGCGGTTGCGGATTTACAGCGACAAGGGTAGGCGATCCAGCAGGCACATATGGCGACATCCCATAACCGCCCAACCGCGTAACCGCCTATCTCTTCACTCTTCACTGCTCACAATCCACATCGCAAAATACTGCGCGCCGCCTCCATACGCATGGCCGAGCGCGGTCTTGGCGCCTTCGACTTGATGGGCGCCGGCGCGGCCCATCACCTGGAGCGCTGCTTCGCCGAGGCGGATCATGCCGGAGGCGCCGATCGGGTTGGTGCACAGCACGCCGCCGGAGGGATTGATCGGCAGGTGCGCCCCGAGCTTTTGCTCGCCGCGATCGATGATCTTCCAACCCTCGCCGACGTCGCAGAAGCCCAGGTTCTCGAGCCACATGGCTTCGAACCAGGCGAACGGGACGTAAATCTCCGCGGTGTCGATTTGCTTCCACGGATCGGTGATCCCGGCCTTGTCGTATACGGCCTTGGCGCAGATGCGGCCGGCGGCTGGGCTGACCTGGTCGCGGCCTGGCACCCACATGGCCTCGGCATAGGAGTAGCCGGACTTCACCCACGCCGGTTTGTGCGGGCCCTTCTTTGCCTGGTCCGCGGACGACAGGATCATGGCGATGGCGCCGTCGGAGGATGGGCAGGTTTCTCCGAAGCGGATCGGGTCCCATAACATCGGCGAGCTCATGACGTCGTCGAGCGTCACCGGCTCGCGCAGGTGGGCGTACTCGTTGAGCGCCCCGTTCGCGCGCGCGTTGACGGCGGTCACCGGTCCGATGTGTGGCGGGCACTTGGTCTTGGTGATGTAGGCGCGGCAATACGGCGCGAAGAATCCGCCGGCGCCGGCCACCAGCGGCGGCGTGAACGGCATGTTCGGCGACAACGCCCACATGGCGTTGCCTTCCGACTGCTTTTCGAAGGCGACGGTGAGGACGCGGTCGTACAGTCCCGAGGCGACGTGCGTCACCGCGGTGAGTGCCGTCGAGGCGCCGACCGAGCCGGCGGTGTGCACGCGCAACAGCGGTTTCAAGTGCGCTCCGAGCGCGCCGGCCAGAAACTGTTCGGGCTGGGCGATGCCTTCGAGCATGTCCGGTGCTTTGCCGATGATGACGGCATCGATGTCCTTGTGCTCCAGACCGGCGTCGAGCAGCGCCCGATCGACCGCCTCGCGGACGAGGCCGGGAATGCTGACATCGCTGCGCCGCGAGGTGTGATGCGTCTGTCCGACGCCGACGACTGCGACCGGGCGCTTCATGACCACCTCCGCTCGCTGCCCACGACCCAGACGATGTTGTGTTGCAGGCAGTGCCCTTGCGTGGCGTGCGCGATGCCGCGTGCGGCGCCGTGAACCTCACGCCCGACGGCACGTCCGGCAAGCTGTCGGAAGGTTTCGCCGAGTCGGATGCCGCCGGTCATCATGATCGGGTTGCCGCACAGCGGCCCGCCCGACGGATTGATCACCGGACGATCCGCGTGCGTATCGAGGCCGAGCGCGTCGCAAAGGATCAATTCTTCGGCCGGGGTCGCGGCCGAGAGCTCGACGACGTCGACATCGCCGGCGCGTGCCAGGTCTGCCATGGCGAAGGCCTTCTGTGCCGCCAATTGTGTGCTGGCGCTGCGCGACAAGTCGCGGGCGCCGAGGGTTTGCATTTCGGTGCGGTGGTCGACGCCGTGAATCCACACCGGGCGATCGCAGAACTTCTCGGCCTTACCCTCGGCCGCGAGGATGAGGCAGGTGGCCGTTTCGCCCACCGGCGGCACGTAGCCGCTGCGCAGCGGCTCCACCAACCACGGCGTGTGTTGTAACTCGTCTGCAGACGCGGGCGCGCGCACTTGCGCGTCGCTGTTGCGTGCTCCGGCGGTGCGATTGCGGGCGGCAATCTCCGCGAGCCGGCGGTCGGTTGTGCCGGTGCGCGCCATGTACGCGCTGGCCTGCAGCGCCGCGGTGGAGGCGGCGTCGAGACCGATGGCGGCGTGATAGTACGGATCGAGCTGCAGATTGAGGACGCGATTCGGTTCGCCCTCGGACAGCTTGCCGTGCGCCGCGACCAAGGCGGTGTCACACTCACCCGCCTGCATGCGCACCCAGGCATAGTAGGCGCAGAAGGCGGCATCCATCTCGAGATGGAGATCCTGCCGCGCCGGCCACGAGCCCATGACGTCGAGCGCCGCGACGAAGCCGAAGGGACGGCCGTCCATGTAGTCGGTAGAGCCGGCGATTTGATAATCGATGTCGTCGCGCTCGACGCCGCAGTCCGCCAGCGCCCGTCGAATGGCGGGGTAGAGCATCTCGGTCGCCATACGATGTTCGTCGCGCGCCACGATCGGTAGCTGCGCGAAGCCGACAATGGCGATATTGCGCAGGGCAGTCATCAGCAGCTCACTCTTTCCATTTCTCTTCCGAATTTCGTGATTTCGCTCTTCCGTGCTTTCGATCTTCTTATCGCCAGAGGGTCACAAGCGATTGATATACGAAGCCTGCGGCGCGTCCGGCTCGCCGGTGGGCCGAAAGTACTGGATGTCTTCGTGATCGCCCTGGCGCTCACCATCCGGTTTCCATACGGCTTCGACGCGCATGCCCATCCGCACATCCGCGGGCTTGCACTCCTGAATGAGCGCGAAGATGGAGATGGCGGCCCCGTCGAGCGCCACCGATGCGGCGACGTAGGGTATTTCGAGATCGCGACCGATCACTGGAATGTTGACGATGCAGAACGTGGTGACGACGCCGCGGTCCGCCACGTCGACGAACGTGTCGCACGGTGCGAAGCTTTCCGGTGAGCACACCAGCGGCGGTACGAAGACCTTGGCGGTCTTCGAACACTTCGAGCCGATGATGCGCTTGTCCTTGAGCGCCGCCAGATAGCGCGCCTTGTAGTCGCCGGCGACATAGTTGTAGGGCAGGTAGACCGCCGAGTCGACGTACTTGACGGGATCCTTCGGAGGTTCACTCATGCTGGGTTCCTTCATAGGCGCTCAGGCGAGAAAAGAATGCCTCACGCAAAGGCGCAAAGGCGCAAAGGCCAAGGCGCCGAGGAGACGCCCCATGCGGAGACTTGCTCCGACCGGATGTCGTCGAGGGGAAGCAACCATTGCTCTTATCCCTGGCGTCTTTCTTTGCGGCTTGGCGGCTTCGCGTGAATTCAGTTTCCCGGACCGACGCTGATGATCCGAAAACACGCGATGTCGCGGATGCTGCCGATGCGCGCGTCGTCGGCAGCCCAAAGCGCTTCGACGCGCGCGCCGACGCGCAGGATGTCGAGATTGTCCTGGACCACGTGCGCCAACGCCGTGTCGGCGCCGTCGAGTCGAACCAGCACGAAGGCGAACGATGTGGCGCACGGATGCAGACGCTCGATCGGTTTGCGGACGATGGCGAGCGCGGTCACGACGCCGGTGTTCGCCACTTCGACCCACTCCCCACCGGCGGAGCCGTCGGCTTCGGAATAGCCGAGAGGCGGCACGACGACGCCGAGACCGGCGACGCGCTGCCCCCAGATCTTCTTCTGCAGCTTCAGGCCGGCGAGGAAGCGACCGATGGTTTCGCCGGTGGAGTGCTTGTAGGGAAACTCCATGACCTGCCGCCGCTGCAGCGGCGCAATCGCATCTTCGTGCTCGAGCATGCGCGCATCTATTGCACCAAACGCTTGTTTGTCAATACGGGCCTGCGGCCGGCGTCTTTTCTATGGGCCGCTCCGCGTTGCGTCGCTAGGCGGTGCCGCCGCAAGTGTTGATTTGAGGGTAGCATGTTCCCTGTCACGAGCTGCCTCGGAGTCTGCAATCGCCGATCAAGGGGAGGTATGCGTCCACAGGTCCTGTCGAACTTGGCAGCTCCTAGCGACCAACGGGAGCGGTCCATCGAAAAGACGCCGGCCGCAGGCCCGAAACGTGGTTGATTCTTGAGGGTGGCTTGAGGCATGGTGCGGCATATGCTCAGCATCATGGATGTGTCTGGTTGCGCCGAGGTGCAGCGGGTGCCGCTCTCGGCGCGTG
Source organism: uncultured Binatia bacterium (SeqCode) (assembly GCA_964611965.1). Classification (GTDB taxonomy): domain Bacteria; phylum Desulfobacterota; class Binatia; order HRBIN30; family HRBIN30; genus CAZTDK01. Next base: position 9,945 of record CAZTDK010000126.1, read on the forward strand.
CGTTTCGAGTGAGGTCGGATTCTATGGGGAAGAAGATGGTCAGCAAATTCGTCGCGGTGGTTGCCGTGATTCTCGGTGTCGGCGCTTTGGGCCGGCCCGCCGCAGCTGCCCCTGAAGAAGTTGCCGCAGGGCTGAAGGTGGGGGATACGCTCGATCAGAGCAACGCGCAACTCGCGAAGGAGCTGTTGCCGCCGGAGATCCTCAAGCACTACGAGAAGGGTGAGTATCGCAACAAGATTGTCGACTACCCGCTCGGCAATGCGCATTGGGAAAAGTCGTTCCTCGAAGAGACGGAGAAGAACGGCTCGCAGCTCGACGTCGACGCCCGCGGCACGATCGTCGAGAAGGGCAGCGGGAAGCAGCCGGCCTACGTCTACGGGATCCCGTTCCCGATCATCGACCCGAAGGACCCGAAGGCTGCCGTCAAGATCGTGTGGAATCAGTTCTTGGCCTATTGGTACGGTGGCAGCAGCTACAATCGCACCTTGGTGGCGATGACAAGTCGCAAGGCGCTCGATCGCGGCATCGTGGCGGATGGCTGGTTCCACTTCCTGGATGGGCAGACCCCGAAGTACCGCGAAAAGAACCCGATGAATTTACAGAGCCAGTTTCTGGGCGTGGTCTTGAAGCCCACTGATCTCTCGGGCACGGCATCGCTGAGCTGGCGCTATCGTGAACCGGACAAGCGCGACTCTGTGTGGGCTTTCGTCCCGGCGTTGCGCCGCGTGCGTGCGGTTAGCCCGGCGAACCGTTCCGACGGCTACCTCGGCTCGGACATCAGCGGCGACGACGGTTTCTTTTTCGACGGCAAGCCGGAGGACTTCGATTGGAAGCTGATCGGCAAACGCGACGCGCTGCGCATCGTCGACCCCAATTCGGTGGCTGGACCGCTGCCGTTGCAACCGGCACCCGGCGGCGGTTGGAAGGTGCTGACCGATCTCAATCCGCCCACCGTCGGCTACGATACGCCGGGATGGACGGGGATTGCATGGGCACCGACCTCGAATGCGTTGGCGAAGCGGCCGTTCTGGGTGATCGAGGCGACGCCGAAAGACAAGTACTACCTGTACGGGCGCATCGAGCTGTGGATCGACGCCGAGACCTGGGACGGCGCGTGGAATCGCAAGTTCAGCTGGAACGGCGAGTTCGTACAGAACTATCAGATGCAGGCGCGCGTCAACCATCGTGCCGGCGACGGCAGCGATCCCGAGTGGCTGCCGAACAGCACGGACGTATGGGCGTGCGCGGAGAACGTCAAGCTGGATCGCGCCACGCTCGGCGGTCTGCGCGCCGATCCACAATCGCCGGCGTATCGGCGCATGCCGGTTGATCCCAATCTCTTCGAGTCGACGTCGTTGACGCGGTTTGGAAAGTAGCAAGCATGCGCCGCTCCCTGATCGCGTTCTGCACGATCATTCCGCTCCTCGCTGCCCTCAACGCGACGCCACTGGCGGCGCTGACGTCTCAGGATATCGACGCCGCGACCGGTCTGACCCCGGGACACGTGACCCCGATCATCAAGCTGCTCGCCGGCAACCGCATGCACGGGCGCGACAACAATTCGCCCGAGTCGTTGCTGGCGCAACGTTTCCTCATCGCCTTCCTGAAGAAGCTCGGCCCGGGACTGGACACCTCAGCCAGTGGTGACGCGGCATATCAGCAGCCTTTCTCGCAGTCCGGTCAGATCGGCACGAATCTGCTGGCGGTCATTCGGGGGCGCGAGCTGCCGGACGAATACGTCATGGTGGGCGCGCACTACGATCACCTCGGGACG
>CAZTDK010000127.1:0-11661 GCA_964611965.1 uncultured Binatia bacterium (SeqCode)
TCACTGTACCGAGGCCACACCTGGACCCGGTGTTGTGGCCACCATCCGTAAGAACCCCTGAGCAAGTGCCATCAACAATAGAGTTTTTAACGATGCCGGTACTGTTCTGGATGTGGATCTCGCTCCCGGACGCGGCACTATCACCAGAAAGGGTGCAGTTCGTCACCATCACAACGCCTCCGAGAATTGCCATCGCACCCCCGGCACTGACGAAAACACTTCCAGGGGTGACCATCGCCGTATTACGAAAGAATGTCGTGTTTGTAATGTTCGCGGTCCCCTGGTTGAAAATGGCGCCCCCGTTGGGGAAGACGCTGGCGATGAGCCTATTGTTTGTGAAGGTACTGCTGGTGATGTTGATGGTGCCATTCGGGTCGTCGTTGGAGATGGCACCGCCATAGCCGTCTTCTCGAGCACTGGCATCGACGAGGTTATTCAAAAACGTACAGCTCATCACATTGAGGTTGCCCGTCTGGACCTCAATGGCGCCACCAGCGTATTCAGACTTTCCCCCGGTCAGGGTGGCATTGGCAACGTTGAGCGTGGCACCGGAAACAAAGAAAAAGCCTGTCGTGCCACCTCCATTGAGCGTAACGAGACCACCACCGTCGACGCTGGTGTCGACGGTGATTGTCTTCTCAGATGTCACCGTGATCGTCGCCGGGTTAGCTCCGCAATTGAACGTGACGCTGCCCCCGCCGACCAAGGCGGTGTTGAGGGCAGCCTCGCTGCAACTCCCCGGAGTGCCGGTACCAACCACACCGCTCGCCGCGGCCGGCGATGAGGACGCCAGGGTTCCGATAACCACCACGGTGAGTGCTCCGAACAGGCGAACAACCGGCGTTCTCATTGTGCCCCCTCCTGACTGTCTTTCGGTTGGAAGTGAATCACCCTCCCATACGGCGATGCTCGGCGTCAAGCCTTTTGGTCATCTCATCTCATCTCATCTCATCGTGGCGTAATGTCGAGTACATGCAGCGTCAATTCCACCGCCACTGGATCACCGGCCTCGTGAGCGGGCGCGCGGTAGCGTTGACCCGGCACCAATGGCCTCAAGACCGGAGGACACGACCACGACGATGCCGCAGCCGATGACGTTGTACCACAGGAATCCGATATCCGACGCAAAGAACACCATAATGACAGCGGCTTGCGCTACCAGCGCGGCAATCAGCACCGGCGTGGCGGTGACGCGCGGAACGAAGAAGGCCACCACGAACAGGCCCAGCACCGTACCGTAGAAAATCGAACCGAGGATGTTGACCGCCTGGATCAGATTGTCGAGCAGCCCGGCGAAGCACGCGAAGGCGACGGCGACGAGACCCCACAGGACGGTGAACAGCTTGGAGACGAAGAGATCCTGGCGCGGTGACATTGGGCCGCCGACCAGGCGCTTGTAGAGATCGACCGTGCTCGTCGATCCCAGTGCGGTCAGCTCGCTCGCGGTCGCGCTCATGGCGGCGCAGAGAATCACCGCGATCAGCAAGCCGACGAGCCCGCTCGGGACATACCGCAGCACGAAACTGAGGAAGACGTAGTCCGCATCTTTCGTCTCGGCATTCGGGACGGCCTTGGCAACCAGTGCCTTCGCCTCGCCCCGCAGTTCGTTGCTGTGCGCCGCTGCCGCACGCAAGCTCGCCTTCGCCGCCGCCTGTTGTTCCGCCGAACCTTCGAGGGCTCCGACATACGCCGTCGCCGCCGCGCGCTGTGCGGCGAAGGCGTCGTCATACCGGCTCTGCAGCGCACTGAGCGCCGCGGCCTGCGCGCTGTGCTCGACCCGCGCCAGCGCCGGCGTATTGAAGAAGATCGGCGGCTGCGTGAACAGATAGAATACGAAAACCAGCACGCCGATGAGCAGGATGACGAACTGCATCGGTACCTTGAAAAAGCCGTTAAACAGTAGCCCGAGCCGACTCTCGGTCACCGAGCGGCCGGACAGATAGCGCTGCACCTGCGACTGATCGGTGCCGAAGTACGACAGCGCGAGAAAGAAGCCGCCGCCGATTCCCGACCAGAAGTTGTAGCGGTTGTGAAAGTCGAGATCGAAGCTCACGACGTTCATGCGATCGAGCGCTCCCGCTAGCTTGAGTGCGGCACGCAACGACACGGTGTCAGGCAATCGCACGACGATGAGCAGCGCCGCGACGACCATCCCTGCCAGCATGACGATCATTTGTTGCCGCTGGGTCTGGCTCACCGCCTGCGTGCCGCCGGAGACGGTGTAGGCAATGACCACCAGGCCGATCGCCAGGTTGGTGAGGTTCAGCGGCCAGCCGAGGATGGCGCTGAGGATGATCGCCGGCGCGTAAATGGTAATGCCGGTCGCCAGGCCGCGCTGAATGAGAAACAGGACCGCGCCGAGGTAGCGCACGCGCGCATCGAAGCGGTGCTCCAGATACTCGTAGGCGGTGTACACCTTGAGGCGATAGTAGATCGGCACGAACACCGCGCTGATCACGATCATCGCCAGCGGTAGCCCAAAGTAGAACTGCACGAAACGCATGCCGTCTTCGTACCCCTGCCCCGGCGTCGACAGGAACGTGATGGCGCTGGCCTGCGTTGCCATGATGCTGAGGCCGATGGTCGGCCAACGCAGGGTGCTGTCGCCGCGAAAATACCCCTCCATGTCGCGCACGTGGCGCGTCTTCCACGCGCCATAGATGCCGATGAAGCTGATGGTCCCGATGAGGACCGCCCAGTCGAGAGCACTCACGCGGCCAGCCTCAGGAAGCCCACCACGTCAAGCCGTAGAACAGGAGGACGAGAGCGCCCAGCTCCGCCAGGAGAAGGACGTAGAGATTGCGCCAACTCCGCAGCAGCGGCGGCGGAACCTCCGGCGCCGCATCAGCCCTGTCGCGCGCGCTCATTTCAGGGCAATCAAATTCGCAAACAACCGGTACGCGCCCGGCACGCCGGCCGGCAACTGCCGGAAGAACCCGAGCCCGGTGTACACAAAGTGCCCGCGTCCAGAGCGCGCCACGAGCAGTCCTCCCAGCAGCGGCTGCTCTCCCGGATCCGCGGCACGGAAGATCGGCTCGTAACGCGGGTCCCAGCTCTCGGCATAGTACAGGCCGCGCTCCTGAACCCAACCGGCGAAGTCGGCGGCGTCAATGTGGTTCGGGGTGAGCAGAACCGGGCTCTGCGGATTCACCGCAATCATCTCTGCCGTCTCGTCCGTGACCCGGTCGCGCCCGATCGTCAGCGGGAACGGCCCGATCGGGATGTCCAGCGGCGCCAGCCGATTGTTCGTATTGTACTGCACCACCAGCGTGCCACCGTCGTCCACGTAGTGCATGAGCCGCGCTTGCGCGCTGCGCAACACGTCGCGGGTATTGTAGGCACGAATGCCGACGACGATGGCGGCGTAGCGACTGAGATCACCGCTGCGAATCTCGTCATCATCGAGCAGCTGCACATTGACGCCGACGTGCGCCAGATCCTCGGCAACCGTGTCACCCGATCCCTGGATGTAGCCGACGCGCCCGTGCGGCACTTGCAACCTCAACGGTACGAGCCGCAGCCGCGCCGGCTGCAGGACGACCTGCAACGGAATGTGCGGATGATCGATGTCGTCTTCGCGGTACGACCAGCTGCGGCCACCGACCTCGAGCGCCGGATGAATCTCCACGGCCGCGGCATTCGCGGCTGGCGTGACTTGGAAATGCACCGTGGTCTCATCGCCCGCGTGCGCCAGTTGCACCGGCAAGCTGACGGGCTCGACCTGCCACGTCGCCGGCAGATGCAGGTTCACCTCACCACGGAGGGCGTCCTGACCGGCGCGGATGCGCAGCGCAACGCTCGCCGCCTGGTTATTCGGAAACATCACCGCCTGGCGCGCCGGCGTCACCGTCGCCGGCGGCACCACCAGAAATGTCCGCAGGCGCTCGCCCTGCACCGGATCCGTCCAGGCGTACACCACCGGAACATCGAGATGGACGTGACCGCCTCGCACGGCCAGGTCGACGCCGACGCTGATTGGTGCCGGGCCTTTCGGGGCACCGACGAGGCGCTGGTCGGCGACGATCTGACGGCCCGGGAGAGAAGGCTCGGCGAGCCAATACGGCGTCGAGATCGGCGCGTTGTCAGGAATCGGCACATCGGACGACAGCTCGCGCTTCTCGTTGATATCGAGCGCCGCGTTCACCTCGACGGGCGCGACGTGGGGGAATACCACGCGCTGCAGGCTCATGCTTCCGGGCTGGCGTCGGATGATTTCGAGGTGGATCGGCACCGTGCTGCCGGGCACGGCCCCGGCGCGCGCCGCGGTCGCACGCACGAACACACCGGCCGCCGCGGCGATGATCTGGTCGAGCGCCGCGCGCGCGTCGCGCACGCGCGGCACGTCGGGCAGGGCCTCGAGCGCTTGCTGCGCCTGCAGCAGCGCGGCAACTGCGCGCTCGGGATGGTCTCGATCCAACGCTGCGCGGGCTTTCTGCAGCGCCGTGTCGACCCGTCTGCCGGGCGCGCCGAAGCGTCCCCAGCTGCTCTCGACTCCTTCGAGGATGTCTTTGCTCGGCGGCGTGCCGGCCACGGAAACGAAGCGTTCGATGAGTGGCCCGCGCTCGCCGGCCACGCCGAAGCCCTGACTCTTGTGTTGGCTGCGCGAGAGCGCCGCCAACTCGCCGTAACCCAGCCCCAGCCGCACGTCGTAGGCGCCAACGTCGAGCGTCAACGCCCCTGCCGGCGGTGGTCCTTCGCGCCATTGCGGCACGTTGAGCAGGAGGCGGTCGGCCTGCCACGGCTCGACACCGCCGCTCAGCTGTTCCGGAAAGCGGCTCGGATCCGCCGCGGCTCGGAATGCCTCGCGTGCCAGGATCGCCGAGGCCGTATGGTGGCCGTGATTCGGTGGCTGCTCGTCGAAGCGCGTGATGATGACGTCCGGCTGGAAGGTGCGGATGACCCACACGACATCGGCGAGGGCTTGCTCATGGTCCCAGATCGCCAGGGTCTCGTCCGCCGTCTTCGAGTAACCGAAGTCGCGCATGCGCGTAAAGCGTTGCGTCGCGCCGTCGAGGCGGCGCGCCGCCAGCAGCTCTTCGGTGCGGATGACGTCCAGCAGCTCGTCCTGCTCGCGGCCGATCAGGTTCTGGCCACCGCCACCACGCGTCATCGACAGGTAGGCGGCGGTGAGATGCCGGTGGTTCGCCAGATACGCCAACAGCCGCGTATTCTCGTCGTCGGGATGAGCGCCGACATAGAGCACCCGGCCGGTGGTGGCGACGCGATCGAGCGCATGAGCAAGCGTTCCAGCGTGCATAGACGGCTCCTCGGCCGACGCCCGTACCACCAGCGTCAAGACAATCAGGAAGACGGGGACGGATCGTTTCAACATCACTCCAGCTGGCGTGACCTCCCGCGGCCCCTCCTTGGTAAGGAGGGGGCCAGGGGGAGGTTGCTTCGGCAGAATCATCATCGTCATCGTCCTTGCAAACCAGAGTGCAGAGCAGCCCGCGCCAGCACACGGCGGAAGTAGGCTTCATAGCGCTCGAGCGCCGGCGCGTGGCGGAAGTGGGCCAGCGCGTGGGCGCGCGCGGCACGCGCCAGCTGCGCGTGCCGGGTCGGGTCAGTGACCACGTCGAGCAGCGCAGCGGCGAGGGCGCCGACGTCGAACGGCTCAACCAGCCGGCCCACCGACTCGTTGACTACCTCGGGTAAACCACCGACGCGATATGCAAACACCGGAACACCGGCGCTCAGCGCTTCCAGCGCCGCGACACCAAAGCTCTCGCTTTCGCTCGGCAGCACGAAGGCGTCGGCGTGGCGCAGGTACTCCACGAAATCGGCGCGCTTCCCGAGAAAGCAAATGCTCTTTGCCACGCCGAGGTCGCGCGCCCGCTGCATCGCCTGCGTCCGCTCGGGACCGTCGCCCACGAGCACGAGGCGCGCGGGAATCTGTTGGCGCACACGCGCCAGCACCTCCACGACATCCGGCATGCGCTTGACCGGGCGAAAGTTCGAAACGTGGAAAAGGACCGGCGCATCGGCGCCGAGCACCTCACCCCCGACCGCGGCGAAAAGCTCATTGAAGCGCAGCCGATCGCGTGCGTCGGCCGGCGTGAAGTGATCGGTGTCGACGAAATTCGGAATCACTTCGATCGAGGGCTCCTCCGGCAGACCAAGCAAGCGGTGCGCCGCGCGCCGCAAGAAATCCGACGGCACCGTCAGACCGTCGGAAGCCGCGACCGTGAAGCGCGTAATGGACTCGTAGCTCGGATCGCTGCCGACCCGCGTCACGTCGGTGCCGTGCAGCGTGGTCACGATGCGCGGCGCGGCTGGTCCGAGCACCTGGCGCGCCAGGTACGCGCTGGCGGCGTGCGGCACGGCGTAATGCACGTGCACCAGATCGAGCCGCTGCGCGCTCGTCACCTCGACGATCGCCGCCGCCAACGCCAAGGCGTACGGCGGATGCTCGAAGAGCGGATAGTCGGAAACCGCGACCTCGTGAAAGAACAGGTGATCATGCTGCGGTAGAGCGCGGCTCGGTGGGGCGCTGGCAATGACATGCACCCGATGTCCGCGTTGCGCCAGCCCAACGGCCAACTCGGAGGCGATGACGCCGCTCCCCCCGAGGCTCGGATAACACACGATGCCGATGCGCAGCGCGGCGGGGCCGCGCTGCGCCGGTCCGCTGGAACCGCCTGCCGTGGCGTCGCCGTGCGGAGCACTTCTACCGAGTTGGCTCACGCGTCGAGCCCCGGCCAATTCAAATCTCGTGGGCGCGGGTCGAACGGATCGACGGCGGCAAGCACACGCTCGACACAAGCACGCTCGCCATAACGCGCCGCGAAATATGCCAGGCCATAGAAGCGCTCCTGGGGAATGTCATGTGGGTACAGCCGCTGCTTCACCGACCGTATGTCGTCGACCACCGATTGCTCCTGATGCAACAGCGCCTTGTCGTATTTCGCGGCGAGCTTGGAAACCGCCATCTCGACGGTGGCGCGCGTCTTCTCAATCGCGGTGGTCATCCCCTGCCCCGCACGCTCGATGCGCTCCCGTACGTCGTGCAACGCGGCGTCGAACGTTTTGAGCAGCGCGCCCGTCAGTGCGCCGCGGTCGAGCACCGTCGCATCCGTCCGCCGACGCGCCGCCAGGATGTCATCTTCGGAGTGCGCCGCCTCGTCAGGGTCGAGCTGCAAGCGAGCCAGAAGCCGAAGCGTTTTGGCCTCGAGTATCCGAAAGCGGGCGCGCGGCACGAGCAATGGCATCGGCAGCTCGTAGGCCGCATACAGCGGCGCCAGCTGGGCAAAATACGCCACCTCGCCCGGACCGCCGACGTATGCCGCGGTGGGCAGCAAGCTGTCTTGCAGAATCGGGCGCAGCAACGCGCTGGTACTGAACCGCAGCGGCTCGGCGGCGAGCGCCGCCTGCAACGCCGGAAATGAATGCTGCCGGTCGCCACCAAGCTCGGCGAACCCATCCGCCGCCGGAATCAGTCGGACGCGTGGCGCCGCGGGTCCATCGGGATGGTAAAACGACAACGGCGCGCCGGCGCGGACGTGCACCGTTGGTGCAAAGCCGGCGGCGTGCAGCGCCTCGCCGCGCGCCGTGAGCGCCGCCGCCAACGGCGCGGCGTCGGCGAGCGCGCGTGCGTGGATGGGCGCGGCGGCGCGCGCCAGCGCCGGGTCGCGCGGATTGATCAGCACCAGTCCCTCCGGCGCGAACAGCGCCGCCAACACACCGGCGAAAGCCTCGGCCCAACCGGCGCTCGCTCGATAGTGCCGTGCCAGGTGCGTGAGGTGCTGCTCCGCATACGGGAGGTTGACGATCGCGCTGCGCAATTGATTCAGACAAGTGGTGACTTCCTCCGGCAGCCGCCGATGCGCGATGGCGATGTGCTCGTAGGAGGGTGCCGGGAGCCGCAGGGTCAGCGGCGCACCCAGCTCACACGGCACATGCGATACCGCGATCTCAGGCAGGTCGTGATCCTCCGTCTGCAGCCAGAAGACCGGCACGACCGGCTGCCCCGTTTCCGCCGCCAACGCGCGGGCGCAACGCACCGCGGCCGCGGCTTTGTACAGCGTGTAGAGGGGTCCAAGAAACAGACCGACCTGCTGTCCGGTCACCACCGCGGCGGCGCCACCGCGCAGCGCCGCCAGATGCGCCGCTCGCGTGGCACTGGGTGCGAGGCGGGCATTCTGCTCGACCAGAACGTCAGCCACCAGCGGCGCGAGCGGGCGTACGGCGCGCAGCACGGCGCTGCGCCGGTCTGCCGGGTTCGCGTAATGCCCGGCAAAGAATGCGCCGGCGCCGCCCGACAGATACGCCGCGAAGACGTCCGGGCCTGCGGCCGGCGTCATTCTGGGCGATCCGCTCCCCGTTGGGTCGCTCCGGCCCGCCACAGCTGCGAGGCGCGGCTGCGTGGCGGCACCGTCAGGACTTCTTCTTCCACTCGGCGATCGCCTTGGCCACGTCGCCTTTGAAGAAGTTCTCGAACACCGGATCGCCGCTCCCGAGCGTCTGTGCCTGCTCGGCCGCAGCCACGGCCTCCGTGGTGTGCCCTTGCTTGGCGAGAATCTGCGCCTTCACCCAGTTGTTCCACCACGTCGGCTTGATCGCAATCGAGGTGTCGATGTAGCCGAGCGCCTGGGTAAGATCACCGTTGTTGTCGAGCAGCCAGCGGGCGGAGGCAAAATGCGGACGCCACGCGTCGTCGAGGGCCTTGTCGATGTTGGTGCGCGCCTGCGCCGTGGTACCGACCGTAATCGGCACCGACACGCGCAGCTTCTCCCAATCGAGGTCGAGCCTGGTAGAATCGTCGGTGGTATCGGAAAACTCGAACGCCAGCCGCTCGCGCGATGGTGCGCTCTGGGGCTCCACCGAGACGCGGGCGACATCATCCTTTTGATCATACCCCTGGGTCACGGCAACCTTGAGGTTGCTGTTGAGGATCACGGTCCAGGTTTTCTTTCCCGGGATCGTGAACACCGAGTATGTCCCCGCCGGCACAACGGTGCCGCCGAAGGTGAAGTCGCGGCTGGCCTTGAACGTCGTGGACGCATTCGCGCCGGTGCGCCAGAGCTGATCGTAGGGCACGAGGCCGCCCCAGATCTTACGGCCCTTCACCCCCGGGCTGGAGTAGTCGACCGCGAAGTCGGTGAGGCCGACACGCTGCTCGACACGCGCATGGGGGCTGGGCTGGGGGAGCTCCGGCGCGGCCTGCGCGTGGACGCGCGTTGCCGCGACAAGCAGAATTCCAAATGCTGCGAAGCTGGAGCGTACGGTCGAAAGCCAAAGGTGTCGTCGCATCTGCAGATCTCCTCCATCGATTGGAGGAGACTTATGGCATACGCGCAACAGGCGGGGAATACGGCTGCGCGTTGGTCGCACACCGCGGGGACGCGAATCACTTTGGAGCGGGTTTGTCGCCCACGATGGTAAAGGGATAGACGTTGTTCTTGTCGGCCGAGAGTTGATCGTCGACGCCGACCACGATTGCACAGAGGCCGGGCGGCAGATCGGCAGTGGGGGTCACCGTGTAAATCCACTTTTGCCCCTCGACCGGCGCGCTGGTCACGTCGACCCGTTGAAATACTCCATCTTTCCCATCCGCAAGCTCGACTCCGATACGCACCTCGGTCGTCTGCGTGTTCGGGAACTTCACCAGGAAGCTTGGGCGTGCAACGCCGGCAATCGGTACCGCCCGCGCAAGCATCTCCACTGAGCTCCCCTGGAACAGCGGCACGAACTCGCTCGCCGTCTTTTGGTAGAACACGCCGCCGCCTTTGGGACCGACGTCTTTCTTGCTGCACCCCGGGAAGGTGATGAACACAGCGGCCAAAGCCCACGCTACGATACGGATCGCCGATCCAGTTGTTCTCATTCTAGAGTCTCTCAACTGGAGTTCGCTACCACATCAGCTGGCGCCGTTCCAGCGGCAGCAGAACTGGACGGCATCGGTCGCGGAGACGCCGAGAAGACGCTGCCTCACGTAGCCCAGCGGCGCGCGCCCTTTCGGCGGGCGCCCGCTGGCGGTCCACCATCCAGCGCGGTATGGAAGACAGCGCCGAGGAGGGAACATGAAGGTCAAAGCCGCCATCTGTTGGGCGCCACAGCAGCCGCTGGCGATCGAGGAGATCGATCTCGACGGGCCGAAAGCGGGCGAATGCCTGGTGCGACTCGTCGCCACTGGCGTCTGTCACACCGACGCCTACACGATGAGCGGCCGCGATCCGTCCGGATTGTTTCCCACCGTGCTCGGCCACGAAGGCGGCGGCATCGTCGAGGCGGTCGGGCCGGGCGTCAGCAGCGTGAAGGTTGGCGATCACGTCATCCCGCTGTACATTCCCGAGTGCCGCAACTGCAAGTTCTGCCTGAGCGGGCAGACCAACTTGTGCGGCGCGCTCCTGGCCACGCAGGGCAAAGGGCTGATGCCGGATGGCAGCAGCCGCCTCTCGTACAAGGGACGCATGCTGCACCACTACATGGGCACGTCGACCTTCGCGGAGTATACCGTCGTCCCCGAGATCGCCCTGGCCGTCATTCGGCCCGAGGCACCGCTCGAAAAGGTCTGCTTGCTGGGCTGCGGCATCACCACCGGCATCGGCGCCGTGCTGAATACCGCCAAGGTTCATGCGGGCGCCAGCGTCGCCGTCTTCGGTCTCGGCGGCATCGGCCTCTCCGTCGTACAAGGCGCGGTCATGTCCGGCGCGGCACGCATCATCGGCATCGACACCAATGCGAAGAAATTCGGCCTGGCGCAACAGTTCGGGGTGACCGATTGCCTGAATCCCAACGACGTGTCGAACGTCGCCGAGGCGGTGGTCGAGATGACCGGCGGCGGCGTCGACTTTTCCTTCGAGTGCATCGGCAACGTCGAGGTCATGAACCAGGCGCTGATGTGCACCCACAAAGGGTGGGGGCAAGCCATCATCATCGGCGTCGCCGGCGCCGGCGAAGAAATCCACGTCCGACCGTTCCTGCTGGTCACCGGTCGCACCTGGCGCGGCACGGCTTTCGGCGGTACGCGCGGGCGCACGCAGCTGCCGCAGTACGTCGACTGGTACCTGCAGCGGCGCATCAAGCTCGACGAGTGCATCACCCACACGCTGCCGCTCGCAGAGATCAACCGGGCCTTCGACCTCATGCACCACGGCGAGAGCATTCGCAGCGTCGTGAGATATGCGTGAAGGCCTGCAAGCGCCCTCACCCCTAACCCGTCTCCCAAAATGGGAGAGGGGTCAGGGGGTGAGGGTTGTTCTGTGGACTGAATTTTCCGCGTCGCCATGAGACCCCAAACCCTCGTCTGCTACATCTCCGGCCACGGTTTCGGCCACGCCGTGCGCGTCCTCGAAGTGCTGCGCGCGCTGCGCATCCGCCGGCCGCAGTGTGCGCTGCACATCCGCACCACCGTACCGCGGTGGTTCATCGACACGGGACTGAGCGGCCCGTTCACCTACACGCGCGTGCAGCTCGACGTCGGCGCGGTGCAGCGCGACAGTCTGACGCTCGATCCGCTCGCCACGTTGCAGGCATACGCGGAGTTGGCGGCACACAAACAGCAGATCATCGCCGCGGCGGTACACAGCCTTGAACCGTTGCGCCCCACATTGGTGTTTGCCGACATCCCGGCGTTGGCGTTCGACATTGCCCGTCAGCTCGACGTGCCCGGGATCGCAATGGCCAACTTCTCGTGGGACTGGATCTACGCCGATTACGTGC
>CAZTDK010000128.1:0-11656 GCA_964611965.1 uncultured Binatia bacterium (SeqCode)
AGGATTGGGGGGGCCCGACTCCGCCTCACTCTTTACGCAGCAGATCCGTAGGGTAGGTTGTGGTCTTTTGCGGATCCTCGGTCGTTCCCCCGCCGCTGCGCTCGCATTTTGCACACGTCGTCACAATACGCTCGCCGCCTGGTAATTCGCTTCCCGTCGAGTCGGCAGCCCACCAAGATCACACTGTAACAGCACCGACAAAGTGGTAAGCGGCCACGAAGCTTCGTCAGCACGTCATCGCGCGACATGTGCGCGGCATCCTTGCCTTTGAGTCGCCGCTGCGCCCATCGGAGGTTGTGGGTCCAGTCTGCGCGCTGCCGCCTCAAGCGCATATAGGGATGCGCCAACCGGTGCGCGCGCCGTTCGGCGAGGATGGTATCGAACTCCTCGTTAAACTCACGCTTCCATTCAGCTGGGGCGGCCTGCGCCGCCTTCCGCATCACCGCCTGGAGCTGGGGAAGTGTAGGGGCCCACAACTTCCACCCATTCTCTAGCCCGCGATGGATAAGCTGCCGGCGTACAAACTGCTGCCGGTTTTCGTGACGCAACGGTTGCAACGGCTTGATCTCCGCCCACAACGCACCGAGGAGGCTAGACATCTGACTACTCCCCACCGGGATCAATATGCTCGGGACGACCGTGCGCCCGCGCAGCAGGCGACGTTTTTCCGCAACGTCGTGAACGCCCTGTGTGTAGCGGCGCACCCATTTGCCAATCCGTACCTCATGGGCAATCGACACGCGCAGTGTGCGCTCGCCGCGCCGCCGTGTCACTTCCACTGTACCGGGTGGGCTCCCCGATCGTTCACCCCAATCACTGACTAAGAAGCGACGTGCAATCTTCACCAGATCGCGCTGCGCGGTCCGTCGCGAGCAGCCCGCGGTCTGCGCAGTGTGGCTGAACGGCGCGCCGTTGTTCACGCTGAGAAACGCCCGGAGTACGCGACCTTCTCTCGCGCTGAGTGCCATCTGCTGCTCAGCATAGAGAATGGCTTCTTCGCCGGAGAAGATGGTCGACAGGGTCTGCCGCGAGTCTTGGAGTCCCGTGGGTGCCGCCAGCCAGTCACTAACCACCCGTGCACCGAGGTGGCGCTCAGCAGCATCTGGGTTGGTCAAGACGAGCCAATCGGTGCGATACCCATCGGCATCGGCCTGCTGGTCTCGCGCCAACCGGGCGATCTCCGTGCACTTTGGGCACTCCGCGGCAATTCCACCATGCACGCAGTCCCCGTCAATGTCGTCTCTGTTACTCAAACCCACATCCGCCCTGCCCACGCTGCACATTATTGGTGAAGACACGGAGGAGTACAAGTTGACCGACTGGCAACAACACGTTCGGGAAGCGCTGCAACAGTCTTTGGTGGTCCGCGGAGGGGAGCTCCAGTCCGACGGCGAGTGGCTGGCACCATGTCCTTTTCACAAAGAGACCTCTGGCTCCTGCTATGTGGACGTCCAGCGGAGTCTTCTCCACTGCTTCGGTTGCGGGAAAGGTCTTCGATCCCTTTCCAAGATCGCCCAGGCTTTCGGCATCGGTACCTCGGTACCCAAGGGAAGCAGACGGGGGGGAGGAAAAGCCCCTGAACCCGTGCAACGCTCGCAACAGGCGCAACGGCCACAGGGCTGTACGCTCACCGAATATGCGGAGGCCAAACGCCTACCGGTCGACTTCCTGGCCGACCTCGGCTGTTCGGAAATCAGTTACTGCGGCGCCCGTGCGATCCGTATTGCGTACTACGATGTCGACGGGACGGAGTTGCCGCCACGGTTCCGTGTGGCGCTGCACGGTGTCGGCAAGCTCCGCTCCAAGAAGGGAAGCCGGGCAAAAATATACGGCTTGTGGCGTCTCAACGAGGCCCAACGTGCCTCTTATGCGATTTGGGTGGAGGGCGAGGAGCGCGCCGCCAAGCTCGTGTACCTGTGCATGACAAGTCGCCTCTTGGATCGCCCGGTGTCGCCGCTCATGAAGGCACAGTCCTCGACAGGCAAGAACTACGTGGTTGAGCAGACCCTACGGTTCTTCCCAACGAGCGCCTACTACGCGCTCACCGCCATGAGCGAGCGGGCCCTCGCCTATTCCACCGAACCGCTCGCCCACCGCATGCTCGTCCTGTACGAAGCCGTTGGACTGCACGAAGGATTCGCGACGTATCTGATCCGGTCGTTGTTGAGCGAAGGACGTTTGCGTTATGAAACCGTGGAGAAGGGTCCCGACGGCCTGGCTCCGCGGCTGATCGAACGGGAGGGCCCAACCGGCCTCATCATCACCACCACCGCGTTTCGCATTCATCCGGAAAACGAGACGCGTCACATCAGTATCCCCTCGACGATTCCCCAGAACAGACTCGACGGATCCTGCACGCCATAGGCGCGCAGGCCACGCATTCCCAGAAGGCGACGGTCGATCTGGCCCGCTGGATTGCGTTGCAGGAATACCTCCAGGAGACGGCGGCGCCGCGGATCATCATTCCGTACGCCCAAACATTGGCCCATCTCATCCCACCAGCTGCGGTGCGTCTCCGGCGCGATTTTACGGCCATTCTCCATCTCGTCAAAGCACACACCATCCTCCACCAGGCCACCCGTGACCGGCACAACACCGCACTTGTCGCCACGTGGGAAGACTATGCCGCGGTGCGCGAGCTGACCGCCGACCTGGTAGCGGAACAGGTCGGCGCGGCGGTCTCCACTGCCGTGAGGGAGGCTGTCGCTGCCGTCCGCACGCTCTCGACGGCGGCGACCCCCGTCAGCATGGCGGAGCTCGCACGCCATTTTCAGGTCGATCGGACAACCGCAAAGCGGCGCGTGGATCGCGCCCTTGAAGGCGGATTCCTCCGCAACGAAGAGACCCTCCGCGGCAAGGCCGCGAAGTTGGTGCTGGGAGAGCCGATCCCCGAGCAACGTGCCATCATGCCCACCGTCGCCGCGCTGCAAGCGGCCGTTGCACGCGTTGCACCCGTGACAGCGTCTGGAGGCATATCACCCCCCTCCTCTGAACCGGTGCAGGTGGATTTGGCACCCCCCGAAGAGGGCACCATCTGATGACCGTGGCCTTCCTGCTGACGGAGCTGCGGTCTCGCGGCATAGAGCTGCTCGTTGACCGCGGGACCTTGCGGTACCGGTGCCCCGAAGGCGCACTCACGCACGAGCTCCGCCAAGCCGTCGCGACCAATAGGGCCGAACTGCTGCGAACATTGACACCGCCTCCACCGACCTCACCTATCGAATGTCGAGAGCGGCACCATCGCCGCAGTGCTGCTGCGGGGTACGATGATCGGCGACCTCTGGCTCGTTGCGGACCATGACGCCCTGGCCGAGTTTCCCGAGATCCTGCACTCGGGACGGCCGGTCGTGTTCTTCGACGAAGTGGAGCACCTGCGCGGGAAGACGACGGCCGAGCTGCAGGCCATCGGTCTCGTCAAGACGATCTATCCGACGGGACGGGTGGTGCAATGAGCCGGTCACCAGTTGCATTGGAGCCGTTCGCCTTCAGCGACGTACAGTTGCTTCGGTTGCCAGAAGCCGCCGCCATCGCTCGGTTGAGCGAACGGACTCTGCGGCGGGCGCTACGCGCGTCCACCAATCGGCTGCGGTGCTTCCGCTTCGGCCGCTCCGTACGCATCTCCCCTGACGACCTTACCGAATGGCTTCGCGCCCATGCCGACCTGCCGGTGGTGTCCAGCACCATCATGGACACCGTATCCGCCGAGGCCAAGGAGTTGATTCAGAGCCTCAACCGGCCACCGGAGCGCCGCGCCAAATCCGGCGATCGAACGGCGAACATCGACCCCGGCGCACCAGGGAACAATTTCGCCCCAGAAGCCCCGACACCGCTGGACTGTGGCGCCGAATCGAGCGTCCATGTGCCGACCGATCCCCGGTCAAAGGAGGAACCGATCCCAATGCACGATGTGTCTGAAACGGCCCGATTCTGGGCGAACCCTGCGCGCACGGCGCGCTCAATGAGGTGAACATGGGCGTCTCAATTCGCGAGAAGATCAAAGGCAAGGGCTGGTGGGTCAACATTCACCATCGCGGCCGGCGCACCAGCAAGTTCGTCGGGGCGGATAAGCGTGCCGCGCTGCGGCTCGCCAAGGAGGTGAAAAGCGCCTTGGTGACCGGCGACCTTGGCCTCGACAAGGCGGAGAGCACCGTCCCCACCTTCGGGGTGTTCGCCGAGCGCTATCGAAGGCGGCGATCCAGACCCTGAAGCGTTCCACCGCCATCGACTACAAGAGCAACGTGACCCGGTACTTGCGCCCGGCGTTCGGCGACCGCCCCCTCAACCAGATTCAGCGGGCGGATGTGAAGCAGCTGGCGTTCTCCCTGCGGCAGCAGGGCCTCAAGCCGAAGACCGCACGGAAGATTATTGGCACGCTGTCGACGATTCTGAACGAGGCGGTCGATGATGGACTGCTGACAAGCAACCCGGCGCTCGGGCTGCGTAAGGTCTACCGCTCTCCGGATTTTCGGGCGGAGGGCGGTCCGGCGGGGGCAAACCCGCTCGCGCGGGAGGAACTCGTCCATCTCCTGACGACCGCACACGACCATCAAGTGCGGCGCGGCACCACGGTCGTCTTCCCGTACCGTCGCTACTACCCGTTCCTGCTCCTGCTGGCGCGCACGGGGATGCGGCTGGGCGAAGCGCGGGCGCTCCAGTGGGGGGACATCGATTGGCGCGGCGGGTTCATCGAAATCCGGCGCGGCTACGTGCGCGGACGGCTCACGACCCCGAAGAACGGGAAGGCCCGCCGCGTCGACATGTCGGCGCAGCTCCAGGAGACCCTGTGCACGCTGTACGCGGAGCGCTTCGAGTCGGTCGAGGGGTTCAGCGCAGAGGGCCAGGTCGCGGTGGAGGAGGCGCGGGCGGGCGCAGCCGATCGCTGGGTGTTTCCGGATACGGTCGGCGGGGTGCTGGACGTGGACGCCTTCCGCCGACGGGTGTTCGGGCCGCTGCTCACGGCCGCCAAGCTGCGCCACATCCGCATCCACGACCTCCGCCACACCTATGCGAGCTTGCTCATCGCTGCCGGCAAAGAGCTGCACTACATCCAGCAGCAGCTCGGCCACCACAGCCCGGCGTTCACCCTGTCGGTGTACGGACACCTGTTGCCGCGCGATCGGCGAGGCGAAGTGAACTGCTTGGACGACAACAAGACCGCGCCCAACCGCACCCCAGGCGCACCCGAGGGGGAAAACGATGCGATCGCACCAAAGAGAAAAGCCCAGTAAGTCGTTAAACTTACTAGGCTTTCAGTGGTTGCGGGGGGAGGATTTGAACCTCCGACCTTCGGGTTATGAGCCCGACGAGCTACCGGACTGCTCCACCCCGCGTCAAGAGACCCGGTCTAATAGCGGCACCCCTGATGCAAGTCAACGGTTGGTCGGTACCCTGACACACTGAGAGGATCGAGGGAGTTGGTTACTTGCAACGAACGCCCGGTTCCCTACAGCACGTACTGCGACATGAAGACGAAATGCAACGCGCTACCGGCGAGGACGAAGATGTGGAAGATCTCGTGATGTCCGAAAACCTGGGGGAACGGGTCTGGCCGTTCGATCGCATAGATCAGCGCACCGACGGTGTACGCTAGCCCGCCGCCAAACAGCCACATCAGCCCGCGTGGCGGCAGCGTGTGCAGCAGTGGCCCGATGGCGACGACCGCCAGCCAACCCATGCCCACGTAGAGCGACGCCGACAGCCACGCCGGCAGATGCTGGAAGAACAGCTTCAGCACCGTGCCGGCAAATGCCAAGCTCCACACTAAAGCAAACAAGCTCCAGCCCCAACCGCCATGCAACGTGACGAGACACACGGGTGTATAACTGCCGGCAATCAGCAGAAAGATGGCGGTGTGATCGAATCGCCGCAGCAGGTCCTCACCGCGCGGCGAGATCTCCAGCGCGTGATAGATCGTGCTCGCCGAATACAGCAGGATCAAACTCGCGCCGTAGATCGAGAAGCCGACGATGCGCAGGGAGTGTCCGTGCGATTGCGCGACCAACGCGACCAGGCCGGCGATCGAGAGCACTACACCGAGCAGGTGCGAGTAACTGTTAAATGGTTCCTTGGCTCGCCAACGCATGAGGCTTGTACTTGTAACCGCCGCGTTGGCGTATGTCCACGAGAATCGTGCGCCGGCCGCCATTCAGCCGCGCCCCGAGACTCGGCGCACCCGGTCTCGCCACTGTTCTACCCGGCGGCGGCCCAATCAGCACGCAGGACGGCCATGGCAATCGCATCGAAGTAACGCCCCTCGCGAAACGTGTCCTGCCGCAAGACGCCTTCCTTGCGGAAGCCGACCTTTTCGTACGCTTTGATGCCATACGTATTGCTCTCGTAGACGTGCAGCCAGACGCGGTTCAGGTTCAAGGTCTCGAAGGCATACGCCACCATCAGCGCCGTCGCCTCCGTGCCGTATCCTTTGTTCCACTCGCGCGTGTCGCCGAGCATGATGCCAAACTGGGCGTGGCGATTCTTGTAATCGATCTGGTGGAGGCCGGTTGCGCCGATGAGCTGGTCGGAGGCGCCGATGGCTATGCCGAGCACCACGTCGTGGTCGGTCTTGTACAAGTCATCGAGCCAGCGCTCCTCGGCCGCTAAGTTGATCGGCCGGTATGCCAACAAGGTGCGCGTCACTTCGGGGTCGTTGATCCAACGCTGCAGCACCGGCGCGTCAGCACGCTCGAGCGACCGTAGGTAAATGGCTTTGCCGACGCGAAAGGGGTTGATCATGGGCGGTCTCGGTGAAACGCGGATTCGCGCTTGTATCGCATCGGGGCGCCGCGCGAGACGTTGCCTATGAATCCGAGCACGCCTCCTCGGTCTTGCATTGCTCAATCGCGATAGCTGAAGACGGTGTAGCCGTATGCGGTCCACGGAGTCGGTGACTCCCGAGCATCGATGTCGACGTCGATGCTCGAGCGGCCGCGCGTAAACGCTGCGGGGATGTCGAAATCCAGATCGGCCCAGCGCAAGACTGGATTCACATCGGCGCTATACCAGGTGCCCACGAGGTGGCCGTTGATGAGAACGTCCGCGGCTTGGCGCCCGGCACCGATGTCTGCAAGGCGACGCAGGCGGACACCGTGGTTCGCCGCTGGAATCGCCACATGGAACTTCGTCCGCGTGGCCTCAATGCCGGAGGCCTCGACCATCTGGGCACTCTGTTCACCACGGAAAGCCGACTGCAGCGTGTGGTCAAGCCGCCCTTCGGCAGTAAACCCGTGCGCCGCCTCCGAGGCCGAAGAGCCGATCGTGATGCCGTCACTATCGTCGAGCGATTGCTCCGGCACGGCGTAGTAGAAGACCACACTCGACATCTCCGCAGGGACATCGTTCATCGGGCCGTGCTCGATGCCGAGGCGAATTTGTCCGTAGAAGGGAATGGCATCACCGAGAAAGAGGCGGTACGCGGTGCGCAGGTTGATCCCTGGGCGGCGCGGCGATGTCATCGGTGCTTGCACCGGATTCCCATGCGTCGGCAAAGTAAACGCGCCGCGGATGAAGTAGAAGCCGCCGTTGAAGAAGTCCTCCAGACCCGTGCCGTGAAGTTGCGGATAGCGACTGCCGTCCACACTGATGTGCTCATCACCTTCGAGATGCGCGCCATCGCCGAACGCCGGCGGCAACTGACACTGGCCGCGGCCGGCACAGCCGGCGGTGAGCACGACGCCGACGACCTGCCCCGTTCCCGTGGTGTCGAGGAGCACGTAATCCTGGCCGTTAGGCTCGCCGTGCGCGAGTTGCGCCGTAGCGTGAAAGTATCCGGGGCGCGCGACAATCTGCCGGTCGACGGCGCCTATCTGCAGCTGCCAGCCGGTGAAGTCCGTATCGCCCTCGTTGCCCACCTCGAGCCGAGCATTGCGCTGAAACGGCATCGGGAAATAGCAGTAATACCCGTCGCCGTCCTTGCCGAACGCCAGGCTCTTCGCGCCGAGGCCGAGGCCGGCGCCGAAGAAGTCGTCGAGCGGAACATCCACCTGCGGCGTCGCCACATCATCCCAATACGCGCGCAGGCGCAGCCCGATGGGAATCTCGAGGCCGGCCGGTGCATGCAGCTCCATTTGCACGATGGTGTCAGACCCCTGCTCTTGCCATACCACCTGCGTGCCGCCGGCAGGAACGTTGAGATTAGTAGCGGTCCCTATCGTCGGGAGGATGCCCTTGGGATCCGGTCCAACGGCCGCGAGGCGTGCGACAGTTGCGGATGCATCGATGCTGGGATCGAAGCTGTTGATCACCGCGTCGAGCGGCAAGCGCGCCGCGGTAACGTGCATCCAATTCGGAACGACCGTGGAGAGGATGCGCAGACGATGCGCGAAAGGAATGGGCACGAGACTGTAAAAGCCGCCGCTCGATACCGACAAGTCGCCGGCGAGCGGCGCGAGGAATGGCGGATGTGTACCGCTGAAGAGATCCCGGCGGCTCAGGGTCAGACGGGGAGTCGGTTCATCGTCGAGCTCGAAGGCGATATCTCCTCCGAGCGCGCTGTGGAACAGGCCGTCAGCTCCCGTCATCCAGATGCGATATACGACGCCAGGGCCGCGACTGTCGAAGATGACGTAGCGGTCGGCGTCCCGATACAGGTACGAATTGTCGAGCTCGACCGCGGGCAGGTTGAAGACTTTGAGCAGGTCGAGGGTATCGGGACCGATCCCGAGGTCGGCGTTGCCACCAGTGCGGTCGTAACTCGAGACCTGCTCGACGCGATATCCCGGCGGACGTAGCTCGGCGAGCGCGGTCAAGTCAGTAAGCGCGTCCAGACCGACGGGCGGCGGGTTGGCCGGGCTTGGTGACGCCGGCTGCTGTACATCGTGCTCACCGCAGCCCACTGCGATCATCACCGCGACGACGAGTGCAGCGAGGGCTCGGTGACTGATGTTGCCGCAGGGGTGCCTCATAGCCCGCCTTCTTTCAGAAGACACTGTCGAAAGGCAAGCACTCCGGCGGTTGCCCACCTCCACTCGTCTCCACGGTCGTCGGCTTGACATTGGCATGTGTAGCGGTGTTGCGTGCTACACAATCGGAACTTGCGGCCGTTCCTGTCATGAAGGGCTACTCTCGTCGAAAGCACCAACCGACTCCCCGAGCGCTCCTGGGGATAGTTGGTACGCTCGCGCTGCTCCACAGCTGGGCAGCGTCCGCATTGGTGCCGCTGCCGCCCCAACCTACGGATATCGGCTGGCCGACCGCGGCGTGGCCGGTGCACGCCCCCGGGCCAGAGATCGATCACGGTCGCCTCGACGCCGCGTTCGATGAGGCATTCGCGCCCATCGGGCGCAGCGGGCTTCCCGACACCCGTGCACTTCTCGTCGTACACCATGGCGCCATCGTGGCGGAGCGCTACGCGCCCGGGTTTGTTCCGGAGCAACGTTTTCAGTCCTGGTCGATGGCCAAGAGCATCACCCAGGCGCTGGTCGGCATTCTCGTGCGCCAAGGCAAGCTCGACGTCGCTGCTCCCGCGCCCGTGCCTGCCTGGCAGACGGATGGGGATCCGCGTCGCCAGGTAACGCTCGATCAACTCCTGCACATGACGTCCGGTATCGCCAACGAAGACGACACCAATGATCCAGCCTCGTCAGTCGTCGTCCGCATGCTGTTCGGCGACCGGTCGGCCAACATGACCACGTTTGCCGCTTCGCTCCCCTTGGCGTATGCGCCCGGCACACACTGGGCCTACTCGACGGCGACCAGCATGATCGTCGCGGCGATTGTCCAGCACGCGGTCGGCGGCAGCAAGGAGGCCATGTACCGTTTCATGCGCGAGGCGCTCTTCGGGCCCATTGGCATGCGCAGCGCGGTCCCCGAGTTCGATGCCGGCGGCACCTTCATGGGCGGCGCCTTCCTCTACGCGACGGCACGTGACTATGCGCGTTTCGGTTACCTGTACCTGCGTGATGGGATGTGGGACGGAGCTCGGGTCCTGCCTGAGGGCTGGGTCAACTATACGCGCACGCGCGCGGCCGTGGAGAACAACGGCGTCTACGGCGCGAACTTCTGGCTCAACCTCACGCCGACGAAAGACCAGTTCCAATTCCTCCCCGGCGGCCCCGAGTCGGCGTTCGCGGCGAGCGGCAACGACGGCCAGGAAATCGTCATCGTCCCGACCCGCGACCTGGTGGTCGTCCGGCTGGGCGAAATGCAAAACACCACCTGGCCGGCGGTGAGCCGGGCGCTCGCGGAAGTCGTGGCCGCCTTTCCCGAGCACAGCCCAGCGTTGCCAGCGAACGTGCCGGGAGAAAGGTGACCCGCCGCGGATGCGATGTGTCTTGAAGTGGGCCCTCCTGGTGGTAGTGCTGGCAACCGGCGCGGCGGGTGTTTTCGTCGGGCCGCGCATCTACCGGCTGTGCATCATCGGCACGGGCTATATTGCCAAGCAGATGTGCTCGTGCGTCTTCGTGGCTGAGCGCGACTTCACCGCGTGCCGGCGGGACATGCCGATCGACATGGCTCGCGTGCACGCCGCCCTTTTGGAGCACGGATCCGGCATACGCGCCTGGCTGCCGGCAGTGGTCGAACGTACGGCTCACTACACGTCAAGTACCGGGTGCACGCTGGACGATTGATGATTGCGACTCGCAAAAAAGCTGCACGTCGCGCCGCGCGCATCCGTCACCGGCGCGCACCGGGCATGATGATCTCGCCGAGGACGCGCTCTGCCAACGGCAGGGCAGTGGGTGTTGCGGCGGCCGGCAGAGCCGTCGCGTGTCGGATGACATCGGCGGCAAACGTACTGCGACCCTCGCTGCTGCTTACGACTCGAAAGCCCACGGCGTCCCCGCTCAGCGCACGCGCCTTGCGCTGCAGCGCCGCCTTGGCGTCCGCAATGGTCATGCTGTCGTCGACCTCGGCCAGTACTCCGCCAAGCCTTTCGTCTCCCGGTTCACCGCCCGACGAAGCAGTTGCCGGTAGCGCCTCGGCGTCAGGGCGCACCGGAAATTGCGCCTCCTTCCAGTCGCTGATGCCGCCTGCGGCATCGCGTACACGCAGCTGCACACGCAAGGGCCGGTCGTAGTCTGTCGGCACCACGCAGGTAACCAGCACGCGGCCGGCGAAGCCGTCGCGATCGGCTGCTGCAACGTCCCATCCCCCACCCAGCGGCCGGCCACCGCTGGCATCACCGAAGCGCGCTTGAAACTCGACGCGCGTCAGCGGCGCCGCCGCATGCGGGCTCTGGATATCGATCCACCACTTGTTGTCCCACACCGGAAGTGGTCCCACGCCCGTGGTGCGCGTGCGTGACGCGCGTGGCGTGAGGGTGAGGGTCGGTGCAGCAGCGCGTGCGGCAGTGGTGGTGAATAGCAGCGCTGCGATGGGAACCACCGCACCGGGGAGACCGCGCAACCTGGACATGCAGGATTCCTATCCGCTACTCTCCGCAGCCAGCCACTGCGAGAGCGCGTCCTCCAGGTCCCGCCCGCGCGCGTAACCGCGCTGTTGGATCAAGCCCACCGCAAGTTGTGCGCGCGCGATCTCCCCTTGCGGCGCCACCTCGCGTAGCGCCCGCAAGTCAACGGCGTCCTGCGGCCGGGAACGGTCGTTGCGCGCCAGCAGTTTCAATGCAACCAAGTGACCGATTTGTGCGACGGGCAGCGTGACGCCGGGGAAAATTTCCAAGGGCTCCGCGTCTGTCACCACCTCGGGTTCGATCCCGGAC
>CAZTDK010000129.1:0-11649 GCA_964611965.1 uncultured Binatia bacterium (SeqCode)
AGCCTGTCGGGCTTGGCAGTGCCTAGCGACCAACGGAAGCGGTCCATATAAATGACGCCGGCCGCAGGCCATGACGGCAAGCGCAAGCTGCTCACCGCAGTTCTCCTGGCGACGGCGGCATTCCTCATTCTCCTTCTGCCGTTGATGTTCGATCTCTGGCCCGCTGGGTTCCGCTGGGCGCATCCGGCGCAGCATCCGGCGTATGAGCGCATGATCATCGCCATCTACTTTGCGCTCGGCATCTGTCTCATCCCGACGGCGCTCAACCCCGAGCGCCATGTGATGCTCATCGATTTCACGATCCTCTCGAGTCTATTGCACGGGAGCGTCATGACTTACGATGCCTTTGCGCAGCCGCACGAGATGATGCACATGGTGGGCGACGTGCCGATCCTGTTCGTTTTGGCCGCGGTGCTCATCTGGCTGCACCCGCGCTGGCGTCGCGAACGGTCTTCGGTGTAGAAACACGAACCACTCTTGAGAGAAAAAGGAGACTTGATGGATTCGACGGCAGTCGTGACCGCGCTGGCACTCATCCAATATATGGTCTTGAGCATGCGTGTCGGGCAGGCGCGCGGGCAGTATGGGGTTGAAGCGCCGGCAATCACCGGGCATCCGGTGTTTGAACGGCACTTTCGTGTGCATCAGAACACGCTGGAGCAACTGATCGTGTTCGTTCCAGCGCTCTGGCTGTTCGCGTACTACGTGAGCAACCGTCTGGCGGCGGTGCTCGGTTTAGTGTTCATCGTCGGCCGACAGCTTTACGCCAGCGGGTACGTCGCCGATCCCAAGCAGCGCAGCACCGGCTTCGGCGTGAGCATGGTCGCCAGTGCGCTGTTGCTGCTCGGCGGCTTGCTGGGTGCGTTTCTGCACCTCTTCAAGTGAGCCGGCGCGCAGGTGCCGGCGCAGGGTTGGGGGGAGCCGGCTTCCAGCCGGCCTGGCATTTGTTAGCCCGGGGCTTCGAGCCCCGGGGTGAGTGCCAGTTCGACGCTAGCATGTGACGCGTTCACCGAAAGGCCCCTCCTTGCGGCGAGGATGCGCTCGAATTTTGTTCTCCCTCCAGGTAAACCGCCCGCGCTATAGGCCTCGCGGCAAACGGGGGAGAGCCGATGCATCGGCATCGTTTCTGCCGCCGGTGTCGCAGCCCGAAGGGCTCTACTGGTTCGATAACTGCTACACCGTACTGGCGCGACACGGTGATCTTCATGACCGGGCAGCGAGGGGTGAACCTGCGTCGACGCACCGGTTGCGTGTGCCGTGTGTCCAGGGCAAGGGTCCGGGCGTGATGTTGCGACGGGCAATCGTGGGCTTGCTGTGGGCGGTCCCCGCGTATCTCGTCGGCGCCTTCGGCGGCGGCTACCTCATCTATCTTACCTCCGCCAACCAGCATGATCGCTCGCTCGAAGCCTCGATGACCGGGGCCTTCTTCCTCGGACCCCTTGCCGCGATCATCGGCTTTTCGCTGGGTGTCCTGCGCACGAAGGCGCCGAGCGCAAGTCGGTAACGCCTGCGAGCGTGATTGCCATAGCCCGTTCGCCATTGCCAAACATGGTCCATATCCGACGAGGCTCGCGACGGCACGGCATAGCAGAAGAGAAGCCGCGCGCAGCGCCCTTTGATGTCGTCGGTCTCGGCGTCAACAGCATCGACCATCTCTGCGTCGTCAAGCGGCATCCGCGGCTCGACTCGAAACAGCCGCTGGCGACCTACGACGTGCAGCCCGGCGGCCAGGTTCCGACGGCGTTGGTGGCGCTGCAACGCTGGGGGCTGCGCACCGCCTATGTCGGCAGTTTCGGTGATGACGCCGGCGGTGTGCTGGCGCGTTCGGCGCTGGCGATCGAAGGGGTCGACCTGGCGGCGACGGTGGTGCGTGCAAACACCGCACAGCAGGTCGCCGTGATCCTCATCGACGAGATCTCCGGCGAGCGCTCGGTGCTCTGGCAGCGTGTGGATACGCTCGTGCTGCGCGCCCACGAGGTGCCGGAGAACGTGGTGCAAAGTGGACGGGCGCTGCTGATGGATGCCGTCGACCTGCCGGCGGCGACCGCCGCGGCGCGTGTGGCGCAGGGTGCCGGCGTGCTGACGGTTCTCGACGCCGACACTCCCGCGGCGGGAATCGAGGCATTGCTGCGGCATACCGACGTCCTGATTGTCGGAGCCGAGTTTCCCGCGCAACTGACCGGCTGCGCCGATCTGCGGGCCGCATTACGCGCCGCGGCCAAGCTGGGGCCGTGGTTCGTCGGCGTCACGCTCGGCCCGGGCGGGGCGCTTGCGTACGTGCACGGCAGGTTTCACTATGTGCCGGCGTATCGCGTCGCGGTGGTCGACAGTACGGGTGCTGGTGATATCTTCCATGCGGGGACAATCTACGGCGTGTTGCAAGGATGGCCGGTATCGGACACTCTGCGTTTCGCTGCGGCCGCAGCCGCGTTGAAGTGCGAGAGGCTTGGCGGGCGCCCGGGGATTCCCACGATGGAACGGGCGTGCCGGCTGGCGGAGATAGGATGAGCGCGTTGAACACAACTGCCGCAAGGAAGATCACAGACTCGGCTGCGAGCGTCGGCACGCAATCGCCGGCCCCGCTCACGACATTGAGCGGCTGGGGCCGCCATCCGGTCGTCAGTGGCCACGAGCGCCGTGGGGAGGATTTGGAGCAGCTCTGCAACGGCGTTGCCCTCACGCGCGGGCTCGGCCGCTCCTATGGGGACGCGTCGTTGCCGGCGGGCCCCGCTGAAACGGTAGTCGCCTCGCCGCTCGCCGATCGGTTATTGGGCTTTGATGCCGCCAGCGGCATTGTGCGCGCCGAGGCGGGGTTTCCCCTGTGGCGGTTGAACCGCCTGTTCTTGCCGCGCGGGTGGTTCACGCCGGTGACCCCGGGCACGCACTACGTCACGTTGGGCGGCATGGTGGCGGCCGACGTCCACGGCAAGAGCCATCACCGCGATGGCTGCTTCGGCGAGCACGTTACCACGCTGAAGATGCGGGTTGCGGACGGCCGCGTGCTCGAGTGCTCCGACGAACACGAGCGCGACTTGTTCCGCGCCACGCTCGGCGGCATGGGGCTCACCGGGCACATTCTCGAGGTGGAATTTCGCATGCACCGAATCCCCTCGCCGTGGATCTGGCAAGAGACCGAGCGTTTCGCCGACTTCGACAGCCTCCTGAATGCGTTGGAGGTCGCCGGGCGGATGTGGCCCATGACCGTGTGCTGGGCCGATTTTGTCGGCAGCGGTGCACGGTTTGGACGCGGCCTTCTCATGAAGGGACGCTGGGCGGAGCCCGCCGAGGCGCCGGCGCGCGCCCCGCGATTTCGGCACGCGCCGGCATTGCCGCCGATCTTCCCGAACTGGTTTTTGCAACGCTGGATGTGGCAAACATTCAACTGGCTCAACTATCACAAGCACGGGGCGCGGCCGCACGTCGGGATCGTCCACCCGGAGACCTTCTTTTATCCGCTCGACGTGATCCGCAACTGGAACTTGGCGTACGGTAAGCGTGGCTTTACGCAGTATCAGTGCGTGCTCCCGACAGGTGATAATCACGCCGGTCACCACCGCCTGTTGCAGGTGCTGCAAGCGCATCGCGCCGACGTCTTCCTGTGCGTGATCAAGGACTGTGGTCCCGAAGGCAAGGGCATGCTGTCCTTCCCGCGGCCAGGGATCTCGTACGCCCTGGACATCCCGATCGGACCGCGGATTCAATCCATCGTCGACGCGCTCAACGAGTTGGTGGTGGCGGAAGGCGGACGAATCTATCTCGCCAAGGATGCGTTTACGCGCAGCGAGGATTTCCGCGCCATGGATCCGCGCGTCGACGCGTGGAATGCCGTGCGCCGCAAATGGGACCCGCACGGCAGGTTGCGCAGCGCCCAATCGGTGCGTGTGTTTGGAGATCAGACATGAAGGTGGTGTTCCTCGGAGCGACCAAGGGCATGGGCCGCGCCCTCGCCCGCCTGCTGGCGCAGCGCGGCGACCAATTGTTCTTGCTCGGCCGTGATCTTGACGATCTGCAACGCAGCGCCGCCGACCTGCAACTCTTCGGCGCCGCCGGCACGGTCGGCATCGCCACCTGCGACCTCCTCGATCCCGGCACTTTCGCGCCCGGGCTCGCCGCCGCCGCCGCCGGCCTGGGCGGCTTTGATACCGTTGTCGTAACCGCCGGGTTGTTCGCCACCCAGGAAGCGCTGGAAACGGATGCGGCGTTGACCGGCCGCTTGCTCACCGCGGATTTCACGAACACCATCTTGTTCTGCGAAGCGGCGCGCCAGCAGCTGCTGGCGGCGGGCGGCGGCACGCTGTGCGTGTTCAGCTCGGTGGCCGGGGAACGCGGGCGCAAGCCGGTGATCCTGTACGGCGCAGCGAAGGCGGGGCTCTCGCACTATCTCGAAGGCCTCGACCACAAGTTTCGCGCGCAGGGTCTGCGGACGATCACCGTCAAGCCCGGCTTTGTGAAGACCGGGATGACCGCGGGCCTCACCCCACCGCCGTTCGCCGCGGAAGCAGACGAGGCGGCACGCACCGCGCTCAAAGCAATCGAACGTGGCCGTCCGGAAGTGTACGCGCCGGGTATCTGGCGGTGGATCATGCTGGTGATCCGCAACCTGCCGCGCGCCGTGATGCGGCGGATCGGTTTCTGAGGCCTGCGGCCGCTCCGCAACCTGCGATCGGCGTCCCTTCTATGGTCCGCTCCCCGTTAGGAGTCCGCTCAATCCGCTCGCGATGATGTTGACTACACCGTTCGCCGTGTTGAGGTGGATCCCATCGCCATTCTGCCCGGACGCGAAGACGCCGCCGAGCCCATCGGGGCGCCAATGCCAACTCCAAAAGAATCGCAATGAAGTCGGTGTTCGCCCGAGAGGAAATCCCCCAGCGCCCTCAGGCTCCCAAGCCCTCACTGCCTTGACGTAGCCGGGAGGGGAAGCGCCGGTCGTTCCGGGTGACTCGCTTCATTTCCGAGCCTCTGGCATGCTGGCGCGCACGCGCCTCCCCGCGGGAGACGGAGAAGCAAAACCACACCCGACGCCGATGCTCAAAGGTGCTGAATCAAACACTGGAGCCTGCCGGCTGACGCTGGTGCGACACGGTGAGACCGTCGGCCAGTCGAGCATTCGCTACTACGGCGCGACCGACGTCGAGCTCAGTGAGAGTGGCCGGCGGCAAATGGAGCGGGTGCGCGCTGCGCTGGCGGCCGAGGAGTTCGACGCGGTCTATACCAGCGAGTTGCAGCGCACGGTGGTCGCGGCCCGTATCGTTGCACCAGGCCGACCGGTGCAGCCGGTGGCCGGCTTCAATGAGATCAACTTCGGGCGTTGGGAAGGGTTGACGCGGGAGGAGATCGCGGCGCGTGATCCCGAGCTGTTTCGACAATGGCGGCTGGCGCCACACGAGTTCACGTATCCCGAGGGCGACCACGCGCTGGCATTTCGGGAACGGGTCGCGGCGACCTTGCGCGCCTGGTTGCCGGCGTTACCGGCGCGCGCGCTGCTGATCGTCCACAAAGGCGTGATTGGCGCCGTCGTCACCGAGTTGCTGTGCCTGCCGGTCGCCGAACGGGCCGCGTGGCCGATCGATCTGGGATCGATCCACACCCTAGTGAGGAACCGCGGCGAATGGCATTGTGAGCGCATGAACCGCACCGATCACCTTGACGGGCTGCAATGAAGCGACGCGGGGTGGGTCTCGCCGCGTTCGGCGGGGTCTTTTCAAACGGCGGTGACGAGATCGAGCTGTCACCGATCAAGGCAATCGAGCTGCGCGCGAATCGTTTGTCCGACGTCGTGTCGCTGGCGCAGGGCATCCCCAGCTTCGACACGCCGGAGCCGATCAAGCGCTTCGTCATCGAGAAAATCGCCGAAGGCGCCTGCGCCAAGTATTCGCTCACCCCGGGACTGCCGCAATTGCGCGAGTTGATCAGCGAAGCGCTGTTGCGCGAGGGCATGCGTTACGATCCGGACAGCGAGATCATTGTCACGTGCGGCGCCATCGAAGCCATCAGCGCCACGCTGCTCGCCTCGGTCGAACCTGGTGACGAGGTCCTGGTCGCGTCGCCGACATATGCTTCATACATTCCAGCGATCCGTCTCGCCGGCGCGACCCCGCGTTTCGTGCCGCTGAATGAGGATGCCAACTGGGACTTGGATCCGGATGCCATCGGCCGTGCCATCGGCCGCCACACGCGCGCCATCCTGCTGTGCAATCCGAACAATCCGACCGGCACCATCTACTCGGTTGCCGAGACGCAGCGCATGATGGCGCTGGCGGCGCGGCACGATCTGCTGGTCATTACCGACGAGGTATATAAGGACTTCATTTACGCCAACGAGCCGCCCGGCGTCCCGGCAACGTATCCCGAGCATCGCGACCGGGTGGTGCGCATTTGTTCGTTCTCGAAAGCCTACGGCATGACCGGCTGGCGTGTCGGGTTCCTGCACACGGCGCGGCGGCGTGCCGCGGACATCCTCAAGGTGCACGACGCCCTGGTCACCTGCGCCCCGGTGGCCTCGCAGTATGCGGCGATCGCGGCCCTGACCAGCGGCGAGCCTTTCGTCGAGCAGTTCCGCACGGCGTTCCGCGAGCGCCGCGCGCGCATGATCGAGCACCTCGACAGCTTGCCCGACGTCTTCGACTATCAGAAGCCGAATGCGTCGTACTTCGCTTTCCCGCGCGTCAAGGACACGGTGCCGCTGGCGCGCGATTCACGGGCGCTGGCGGATGACATGCTCGAGCGGGCGCGCGTGGCGGTGGTGCCGGGGAGCGCGTTCGGGCCCACGGGCGAGGCGCACCTGCGCTTCTGCTACGCGCGCGAGATGGCGGATATCGATCGTGCCTTCGAGCGCCTCGGCGACTATTTTTCCGGGCGCGTGCCGCGGACCTACGCGCTCCCGGCGCCGGCGGCGCCGCCGCGGCGCGCGCGCCCGCTGCGCGCCCTGGGCGTCCGCGGGCTGCATGTCCTGGCGCGCCTCTGCCTGGCGCGCGGCCGGCCGCGCATCGTGGCCATTGCCGGCAGCCG
This sequence comes from uncultured Binatia bacterium (SeqCode), assembly GCA_964611965.1. Taxonomy (GTDB): domain Bacteria; phylum Desulfobacterota; class Binatia; order HRBIN30; family HRBIN30; genus CAZTDK01. The sequence continues at coordinate 7,009 of CAZTDK010000129.1, forward strand.
CGGCAAGACGGTGCTGAAGCGCACGCTGACCGAGCTGCTCGGCACGCAGCTGCGCGTGCGCAGCAATCCGCTCTCCTACAACACCGAAGTCGGCTTGGCGTTCGCGGTGTTGCAAATCCAGTTCGATGCGCGGCGGCCGCTGTCGATGATCGCCGGCGTGGCGCGCGGGGTCTGGCACGCGCTGTTTCCGCAACGCGTCGATGTGCTGGTGCTCGAGCTCGGGGTGCGCCGGCGCCACGACCTGCAGGCGTTGCTGCGTGTCGTGCGTCCTGACGTGGCGGTAATCACGCCGCTGGCCGCGAGCTACACCGAAGACCACGCCGCGTTGGCGACCATGCGCGCCGAGATGAAGGATCTCATCGACGCGATGGCCGACCGCGGCCTGCTGGCGGTGTGCGTCGACGACGCCGCGCTCGCCGAGCTGGCCACGGCGCCGCTGACGCATCGCTTCGGCAAGCACGACGTCGTCACGCGCGACGGGCACATGTTCCTGCATCGCGACGGTCGCGACTATCCTATCGGCCGCGAGGTGGTCGGCGACAGCAGCCTCTATGCGCTCATTGCCAGTGTGATCATTGCCGACTACCTCGGCATTGACGGCGACGTGATCGAGCGGTTTCTCGCCGAGTAACTCGGATACGTGTCGGACCGGGCCCGAGGATCGACAGAGGCATTGCTCTCGATTATCGTGCGCCCAATGTCGCACGAATTCGTCTCAGCGCTGAGTGGGCAACAGCTGGCGCACTTCAACACGCGCGGCTACCTGTCGATCGCGGCGATCACCACGCCCGAAGAAGTGCAGCAGCTGCGCGGACTCTACGATGAAATCATCGCCGATGAGCGTGCCGTGAAGGTGCGTTACGAAGGCACGGTGGAGAGCGGCGGCAACGGCATCATCGACCAGATCTTCGCCCCCGAGTTCCGCTGGCCGCAGCTGTTGGAGACCACATACCTCGCCAACGCCCGCCGACTGGTCTCCGCGCTGCTTGGCGTCGATGCCGGGCAGATCGTCTACGGGGGCCTCCTGCTGATCTTCAAGCCCGCGGGGGCGGGGCGCGACGTGCCGTGGCATCAGGACGAGGTCTACTGGGAGTTTCCGACGAAACGCTGCCACAGCGCGTCGGTGTGGATGCCGCTCGACGACGTCACGGTAGACAGCGGGTGCATGCAGTTTCTCCCGGGGTCGCACAGCCGTGATGTTCTGCGCTACCGTCAGCCGCCGGGAACCGAGCCGTTGGTGCTCGACGAACCGGTCGACCTGAGTGGCGCGGTCGCGTGTCCCCTGGCTGCCGGCGGGGCGACGTTCCACCACTGCCGCACGTTGCATTACACGGCCCCCAATACCAGTCCACGACCGCGCCGGGCGCTGACAACGATCTTTCACGGCCCACGCAGCGAGCGGATGCCCCCGCTGGTGCGGCCGTGGCGTGGCGAGATGTGACCGACCGTCGCCGGCGGCCGACTGGAGGAAGCAATGCGATTCGGACTCAACGCCGGTTATTCCGGTGCGCGCATGTCGATCAACATGGAGCTGGTGCAGGAAGCCGACCGGCTCGGCTTCCATTCGGTGTGGGCGGCCGAGGCCTATGGGTCGGATGCCGTGACGCCGGTGGCTTGGATCGCCGGGCAGACGCAGAAGATCCACGTGGGCACGGCGATCATGCAGATGCCGGCACGCACGCCGGCGATGACCGCGATGACGGCGACGACCCTCGACCAGCTCTCCGGCGGGCGTTTCCTGCTCGGCCTCGGCGTATCCGGCCCGCAAGTCGTCGAGGGCTGGCACGGTGTGCCGTATGGCAAACCGCTGGGGCGCACGCGCGAGTACGTCGAGATCGTACGCAAGATCTGGGCGCGCCAGCAGCCGGTGGAACATCAGGGCGAGCACTACCAGATCCCGTACCGCGGTGCGGGTGCCACCGGGCTGGGCAAGCCGCTGAAGAGCATCCTCCACGGCCGGCAGATTCCCATTTACCTCGCCTCCATCGGGCCGAAGAGCGTCGAGCTCGCTGCGGAGATCGCCGACGGTTGGATGCCGATCTGGTACTCGCCGTATCGCCCGCAGGTCTACCGCGACGCGCTGACAGCGGGGTTCAAGAAAGCCGGCAATGGCAAAGGGCTGCACAACTTCGACGTTGCTCCGGCGGTGACCGTGGTTCTCGGCGACGACGTCAACGGCTTTCTGAGCTTCATCAAACCGTTCCTCGCCCTCTACATCGGCGGCATGGGGGCGCGCGGCAAGAACTTCTACAACGATCTCGCCTGCCGTTACGGCTTCGAAGAGGCGGCGAAGAAAATCCAGGACCTCTACCTCGCCGGGAAGAAAGACGAGGCGGCCGCCGCGGTCCCCGACCAACTCGCCGATGAAGTCGCCCTGGTCGGACCCAAGGAACGTATCCGCGATCGCCTCGCGGCGTGGCGCGACAGCGGCATCACCACGATGATCTGCGCTCTGATGCAAGTCGAGGCGCTCCGCGCGCTGGCGGAGATCGGCGGCTGAGACGCGGGCGGTGCGCAGGAACCGCCCGCTCGCGGCTGCCGCCTGGCCGGCATGCGCGCCGGTGGACAGTCGACAAATTTGCTCGTTAGGCAATCATCTGGTATCGAGACCAGGGCGAGCAAGTGATGAACGAGCCTCATCTCAACAGGGCCCGCGACCGGGATATCCGCTTCGGCGCGTATAGGGACGCGCGGGGGAGCCGAGAACAGACCCGGGGCTTCGCCGAAATCGCACTGCGGAACCTGCCGGCGTGGATTGCCAGAGACATCGTGCTCAACAAGCTCACGGTGCTCAACTGGGGATGCGCGGAAGGCGATGCCACCGAGGCTCTCGGCCGTGCGCTCGGGACGTCCGTGACTGGCGTGGACACCGCGGAGCGGCCCGTCGCGCTGGCGCGCCGCCGCTTTCCCGACCGGCGTTTCGCGTGCAGCAGCATCGATGAGATCGAGACCCACGACGTCTTGTTCACGAGTCGGCCCCTCAAGCCGTTTGAGAACCCCCTGGATGTCCTCGGTCGGCTGCTCGCCCGGACGCGCAAGTACGCGCTGGTCTTGATCCCCTGGCGTGAGGGAAGGTCGCGTGACGACTCTCTGGCCACGTTCGAGGTGAAGAGCCTTCCGTACCGAATCGGCGAATTCTTTCTGGTGTCCTTCGCCACTGCCGAGACCGCCGGCGGAGAAGACTCGGTATCGGCCGTGGGGCAGATTCTGGCGGTCTATGCAAACCTGCAGACTGCGCCCCTCGAGCAGCAGCGGCAGGTGGCCACGGCATTCGCGTTGTTGGACGGGGAAAGAGATGCCGCCGAATGGGAAACCCACGCGGGGACCCTGGAGAAGCGGAAAGCCGAAGTCGAGGAAGTCCAGGGCAAGCTGCTGCAGAAGCAGCGGGCCCTGATCACCTCATATCAGGGCGAGATCGCCAACTTGAACGCGCAGCTCTATCGGTGGCAGCAGCGCTCGGACGACTGGGACGTCCGTCTGCGCGCCCTCGAGACGGTGCGCGCGGACCTGGTAGACGCACGGGCGGCCCTGCAAGCGCAACAATCCACCGTTGCGGGCTACCAAGCGGAGATCGCCACCCTGAACGCTCAGATCAGCCGCTGGCGCCAACAGGAGGACGAGTGGCAGTCGCGTTCGCAGGCGGTCGCGCAGTTGCAGGTGAAGGCAACTGAGGTCGTCGGCGCTCTGAAAGAAGCGGCGGACCGCCTGCGGTTGCTTGCCAAGACAAAACCGTATCGCGTCGCGCACTTTCTGCGGCGCCTCAATCGCGATCTGCTCAAGGGCAGCACGGCGGACCGCAGGGACGCGTTGCGCTGGTTGAGAAAACGATTGCGCGGGAAGCAGACGCCGTCCGGACAAGCCAAGAATCCGCTCCTCGATGCCGGCATCGCGCTCGTGTCCATGTCGGCGCAACTGCAGGAAGCTGAAATCATGGCGTTCGCCGCGGCCGTCCAACGCGGGCCACAGTCGTGCCATGATGTGCTCTGTTTTTCGGCGATCGAGTGGGCCTCGGGGCAGCGGCCCCAGCTGTTGATGGCTGAGTTCGCCGCCGCCGGCCATCGGGTATTTTACATCTCGCAACATTTCCACCTGGAAGGGCCCGCGTATCGAGTCGTTCAGATCGCCGCGAACGTGTACCAGGTCTCGTTGCGCCTCGGGCACCCAACTGCTCCACACGATGGACTCGACGCGCGCGCATGCGACGAATTGTTCGAGGCCTTCGATGTGCTGCGGCGGGAGCAGGGCGTCGGCGCGGCCATCTCGTGCGTCGCCCTGCCGTTTTGGCAACCATTGGTCGAATGTCTGCGGACCCGATTCACCTGGCCCGTTATCTATGATTGCGCGGAGCTCGGCGGCAGCAGTACGCGGAGTTGGGCGGAGACGGTTGACGAGCGCGAGCGGGTGCGCGCCGAGGCCGATCTGTTGATCGTATCGTCCCATTCGTCGGAACCAGGCGTGCCATCCGTCGAGCAGCGTCTGACCTTTGCGCGCACACACACCTGGCACGAGCGCTTCGCTGCTTTGGAGCCGGTCGTCCGCAATAGCTTTCCGTCCGCTTCAATGATTATCGTGACCTACAACAACCTCCCGTTCAGCCGGCTCTGCTTGAACGACTCGCATGCCGCTGACCAAGATCGCAAA
>CAZTDK010000130.1:0-11631 GCA_964611965.1 uncultured Binatia bacterium (SeqCode)
CGGTCGCGATGTCTTCCGCCACCCGTTCATCGACCGTCCGGCACGCCTGGTCTTCGAGTCGCACGTCACCGCCGACGCCGGCACCGGCTTCGTCCATACGGCGCCGGGCCACGGCTATGAGGACTTCGCCGTCGGACAGAAGTATGGCCTGCCGGTGCTGACGCCGGTCGATGCCCGCGGCAAGTTCACCTCCGAAGCGGGGGCCTATGTCGGGCGTCCGGTGTTCGAAACCAACGATGCCATCGTCGACGAGCTGCGCGGGCGCGGCGCGCTGCTCCACGTCGAACGGCTGAAGCATTCCTATCCCCACTGCTGGCGCTGCAAAACACCGCTGATCTTCCGCGCCACCGAGCAGTGGTTCTTGCGCGTCGATCACAACGACCTGCGCGGCAAGGCACTCAGCGAAATCGATCGCGTCACCTGGGTGCCGCCCTGGGGGCGCGATCGCATCTACAATATGATGCAGTCGCGACCCGACTGGTGCCTGTCGCGGCAACGCGCCTGGGGCGTGCCGATTCCCGCCTTCCGCTGTTTGAGCTGCGATACGTTCGTATACGACCCGCAGGTGATCGAACATGTCGAGGGCGTCTTCCGCGCCCGCGGCTCGGACGCGTGGTACGAGCTTGCCGCATCGGAGCTGCTGCCACCCGGCTTCACGTGCGGCTGCGGCGGTGACAAGTTCGAGCAGGACAACACCATCCTCGACGTCTGGTTCGATTCCGGCTGCTCGCACGAAACGGTGCTGCGTGAACGCGCCGACCTGGCGTGGCCGGCGGATCTTTATGTGGAGGCCGTCGATCAACATCGCGGCTGGTTCCAGGTATCGCTGATGACCTCGGTGGGCACGCGGCAGCAGGCGCCCTATCGCGCCGTGCTCACCCACGGCTTGATCCTCGACGAAGCCGCGAAGAAAATGTCGAAATCGCTCGGCAACGTCATCGCACCCGAGGAGATCATCAAGGCCCATGGCGCCGAGATCCTGCGCCTGCTGTTCGCCTCGGTCGATTACACCGCGGACACGTGCTTCTCGAAGAACCTGCTGACGCCGCTGCTCGAGGCCTACCGCAAGATCCGCAACACCTGCCGATTCCTCCTCGGCAACCTGGACGACTTCGATCCGGCGATCCACCGCGTCCCCTACACGGAGCAGCCGGAGCTCGACCGTTGGATCGTGCATCGCACCGCGGAGCTCGTGCTGCGAGCCCGCAAGGCTTACGAGGGCTTCGCGTTCCATCACGTCGTGCAACAGCTGATCAACTTCTGCGCCGTCGACTTGAGCGCACTGTATCTCGACATCGTCAAGGACCGCCTGTACACCGCCGCAACGACGTCGCCGCAACGGCGCGCCGCGCAGACGGCGCTGTACGACATCCTCGATGCGCTGGTGCGGCTGATGGCACCGATCCTGTCGTTCACCGCCGACGAGCTGTGGGCGTTGTTGCCGGGAGAGGATCGGCCGGCAAGCGTGTTCTCTGTCGGCTTCCCGGCGGATCTGCCACAGGATTCGGGGCTGGCCGAGCGGTGGGAACGTTTGCTCGCCGTGCGCGCCGCGGTGACCAAGTCGCTCGAGGAGGCGCGGCAGTCGGGACTGATCGGCCACTCGCTCGACGCCCGTGTGCAGCTGAGCGCCGCCGACGGCTTGCGACCGCTGCTGACCGAACACGCGAACGCGTTGCCGGCACTGTTCATCGTGTCGCAGGTGGAGCTCGGCGCTCACCTGGGACCGGAGGCAGTGAGTCCGCTGCTGCCCGAGCTCAAGGTGCACATCGAACGCGCCCGCGGCGCCAAGTGCGAGCGCTGCTGGAACTACAGCGAGGCGGTGGGCAGCGATGCGACGCATCCGGGCTTGTGCGAACGCTGCCTCCCCGTGATCATGGCGATGGAATGATCCGCCGTCACGACCTTTTTACGCCGGCCCCTTCCTTGGCAAGGACCAACCGTTCGATACGGCCCATGAAAAGATGGGGCCTCCTCGGGGCGCATGGGTTGTCGGCTGGCTTTCCGCAGTCGTTGAACCGTTCAGCCCGAGTCGCCGCCTGCTCTTGGCGGCTTATCGCGGGGCGCTCTCTGCGTCGCGGCGCCTCGGCGTGAGATTCGTTCAGGGTCTGAGACGTCACATGAAATACCGCTTCGTCCTGCTCATCGCCGCGGTCGTCTGGCTGCTCGACCAGGTGACCAAGTGGTACGTCCGCCAGCGCATCGGCTTGTACGAGTCGATCGCGGTGATCAACTCGCTCTTCCACATCACCTACGTCCGCAACTCAGGCGGCGCGTTCTCGTTGTTCGCCGGCACCAGCCAGGCCTTCCGCCTGCCGTTTTTCCTGGTGGTCTGCAGCGTCGCGATTGGCGTGCTGTTGTACTTCGTCAGCACGGTCGAACCGCGGCAGCGGCTGCTGTTGTTCGCGCTCGGCGGCATCCTCGGCGGCGCGCTCGGCAATCTCACCGACCGCATCGTCTCTGGCGAGGTCACCGACTTTCTCGATTTCCATTGGCACGGCTACTACTGGCCGGCGTTCAACGTCGCCGATTCGTTCATCAGCACGGGGATGGTGATCTTGCTGGTGCACTCGCTGCTGGCGCGCGACGAGCCGGAAAGCGGCCGAGCCTAGGACCTGCGGGGCCTGCGGCCGGCGTCTTTTCTATGGCCCGCTCCCGTTGATCGCTAGCCTGCATTTCTCACCAGAGAATCACCACGGAGGCACGGAGGCATGGAGAAGAAGGGTTTTCTTGAGTAAGACTGTCTTCCCGAAAACAACACAGAGTGAGGCAAGATGAGCCGAAAGAAATGCTTTCCCCTCATTGACGGTTCTTGGCTGTCTCCGTGTCTCCGTGCCTCCGTGGTGAGAAATCCGGGTTAGGGGCTTGCCATCGAGCGACAATGTCAAGCAGATACACCGGCACACGCACGTTAGGGAATCCGCCGATCGCCGCGTGGCACCGCGCCGCGGTGTTCCTGGTTGCGGCATGCATCCAACATCTGCCGCTGGCTCCTATCGCCGCCCTGTCCTCCGCTGGCGTTGCCGTGCAGGGCGCCGTGACGGCCGCGCCGACGGCCGGCTTGCCGGCCGAGACGGTGAGCGTGCCGATCACGCTGACGCTCGATCCCGGCGTGCACGCGTCGACCCTGGGCATGACGCTCAGCGTCGACGCTCTCAACGGTGCGCCGACATTGCGACGACCGGTGTCCTTTCTGCCGGGGGCCGCGCTGCCGGCGCCGGACGTGTTGAAGGTGCAAAGCAACGACACCGTCCGCATCGAATGGAACACTCCGTGGAACCCGCCGCTGACAGGCACGGTGCTGCTTGGTCTTCTCGAGGTTCGGCTGGCTGCTACGGCTCCAGGGCAAGCGTATGATGTCGAGGTTGGCAACCTCGGTGCCACCACGGACGGTGTGATCGTGCTGCCCCTGGCCGGTGTCACCGGACGCATTGCGCGCTGCAGCGTGCGCTTCAGCGGCCACGTCACCGACGCGCTGACGAGCGGCGCCATCGCCGACGCCGTCGCCTGTCTCCAGGGCGGCTCCACGTGCGTGCATACCGATGGCAGCGGCTTCTATTCAGGCTTGTGCGACAGCGGTCAATCATCCGCCGGCACCACCGTCTGTGCCAACGCCCTCGGTTACCGACAGAGCTGCCAGGGCCCGTGGACGGCGAGCGGCAGCAACATCACCGTCGATTTCCAATTGCTGCCCGCCGGCGCCGCGACGCCGACTCCCACGCCATCTCCGCCGATCGCGGCGTGCGTCGGCGATTGCGACGGCGACGGCCGCGTCGATATCACGGAGCTGCTACGCGGCGTGAATATTGGCCTCGGGGTGTTACCGCCGGCGGCCTGCCCGGCGTTCGACTACAGCGCCGATTGCGGTCCCAGCCCGCCTGAGTCGGTTGCCTGCCTGATCCGCGCGGTGAACAACGCGCTGACGGCATGCCCACCGACAACAGATGCGGGGGATACGCTCGTGCAGAGGCTCTCGAAGTAAGGGCTGGGCTTTTCCGCCTGCCCGAGCGGCGGCGCGCCGAGGTAGGTTGCCTACTCCGGCACCGGTGGGGACATCCGTTTTTTGCGCGGCAGCCGCGGCCGGATCGTGCGTGGCGGCAGCAGCTCGGGTTCGCCGGTCACCTTCTGCGCCAGGAAGACCGCGGCGTCGAGCTTGTAGAAATTGCGTTTGCGGTACCAGCGCAGCGCCTCCTCATTGTTCTCGGCTACCTCGAGCACCAGGTGCGTGCAGCCGCGCAAGCGCGCCAGATGCTGCAGCTGTTCGAGCATGAAGCTGCCCACGCCCTTGCCTTGATAGTCGGGGTGCGCCGCAAGCTCTTCCACGAACAGCGGACGCATGCCGCGATTGTCAAAGTATCGCGGGTTGACCCAGCTGTCATCACCGCCGGCTTCGAAGGTACACTCCGCATAGCCGACGATCTGATCCCCGATCTCGAAGAGGAGCTGCTCGGTCGCTTCCTCGTCATAGATCTCGACGAAGCGCCGCTTCGAGAGCGGCCGCTGGTACTCGACCGTCTCGCGGTTGACGTCGCGAAACACCAGCTTGAGGAACTCCCAGGTCCGATTGAGGTCACGCCGATGAATGCGGCGCACGCGCACCTGAAGCGGCGCGCTCGGCTCGGCCGTCTCGCTCATGGGTGCAGGGAAAGGGCTGCGCCCGGCGGGGCTGCGCCCGGCGTCTTTTCTACGGACCGCTCGCCCCTTCGGGGAGCCTCAGGACAGAATTGGTCGCTGTGGGGTGCCGTCGCCAGAATTCGACTCATGCGCAAGACACTCTCACCAGATGTCCAGCGGCTGCGCAACACCTTCTCCCTGCGGCTATTCCGCCTTCCCGAGAATTTCACGGGCGATGGTCAGGATCTGCATTTCGGTGGTGCCGCCGCCGAGCTCGATGAGCTTCGCGTCGCGCGCCAGGCGCTCGACCACGTACTCTTCCATGTAGCCGTTGCCGGCCATGATGTGGATGGCCTCGAAGGCGACGAAGGTGCCCATTTCGGCGCAGTATAGCTTGCCGGCGCACACGTCGGCCACCGACTCCTTGAGCGCCCGGCCGGCCAGGTAGTCGGCATAGACGATCCGGCGGCAGTTGGAGACCGCGACATACATGCGCGCCAGCCGGCCCTGCACCAGCTGGAAGTTGGCGATGGGTTGGCCGAACTGTTCGCGGGTGCGCGCGTAGTCGCGGGCGATTTCGAAGCAGCGTTCGGCGATGCCGTACGAGAGCACCGACAGCCCGCCGCGTTCGACGGCCAGGCTCGACTTGACATGATCGCGCTGGCGCACGCCGCCGCCGAGGAGCTGATCGGCCGGAACGTGCACGTCGTCGAGAAACACCTCACCAGTCGGCGAGCCGCGCATGCCCATTTTCTTCATGGCGGGACCGGTCGACAGCCCCGGCGCGCCGCGTTCGACGATGAACGCCTGGATCGAGCCGTCGAGGTCACCGCCGGCAACGCGGGCGTAAATGAGGAACACATCGGCGTACGGCGCGTTCGTAATGAAGGTCTTGCTGCCGTTCAGCACGTAGCGGTCGCCATCACGCCGCGCCGTGGTCTTCATGCCGCGCAGCGCATCGCTGCCCGCCCCCGGCTCCGTCAGACCCCACGCGCCGACCTTCTCACAGCGCATCACCGGCAGCGCGAAACGCTCGCTCTGCTGCGGCGTGCCCTTGCCGAGCACGTTGGCGCCGAAGAGGCCGAGGCTGGCGCCGTAGCTGAGCGCGAACGACGGGCTCACGCGCGCCATCTCGACCGTGAAGGCGGTGCGCGCATAGCGTGCCACGTTCGGATCGAGCCCGCCGGTTGCCGCCGCCGACTCGCTCTTCCCACTCCATGACCGCGCCAGCATCGCATCGAGACCGAGGCCGCGCTGCATCCGGCGCATCAGGTCGTACGGCAAGAGCTCGCCACTCTCCATCTTGGGGACGTGCGGCTCGATTTCATTGGTGAAGTACGCACGAAACGTATCGCGCAGCATCCGCTCGGTGTCGGGCAGCTCGAGATCCATCCAGGTTCCTCCTTGACGCGCCGCCCCTGGTGATCTGGAACGACGGCGTCTGGGAGCTTTAGCTGTGCGGAGCGGCTAATGGGAGTCCCAGCGGCTTTTCACTTCGCGAGCTTCTGGTTGAGCGTCTCGCACGCAGACGGCGCAATATAGGGCGCGAATGACCGACAGTTGCGAAATGCACGCAGCCAGGGACGGCTGCGCCACTGGCTTTGGAAGCGGCCTCGATCCGGTGGCGCAGGCGTCACGGTAGTACTCTCACGCCGAACGACTGGCCGCTCAGGCGCGGCGTGCTCTTCGCCGTCGCCTGCAGCGGAGGGTTCGGCAAGCTCATTCGCCTCACGTCATGCCTCTCGAACGTGTCCCCGTAGCCACCCTACGAGATCCTTTCGACTGAGTTACCCTGCCGCCAAGGCGAGCACGAGCTGTTCCTGCTCGTCGGTGGACGCATCGATCTCAACGCCGTTGAGAAGGAGCAACGTTTCCATCGCTGCATGGCCGACTCGCTTGTTCCCATCAACGAAAGGATGATTCTGTACGAGGGAAAAACAGAGGGCGGCAGACTTCTCGACCAACGAGGGGTAGAGGTCGGTGCCGCCGAAGGACATCCGCGGCTGAGCAACGGCTGATTCGAGGGCGCCAAGATCCCGAAGCCCTGGCGACCCGCCGGCTTGCGCGATGACCATGCGATGCAGCTCGATGATCTCCGCGAGTGAGAGATAGCGCATTCAAGCCAGGCGCCGGTACAGCTCCCGGTTCTTCTCCAACACACGCTTGGCTGCTGCCTCGAAGTCGTCGCGTTCCGAGGCGAGCAGATCCGAGATCGCGGCATGCGCTAAGCGTTCGGGGGTCACACCAAGCCGGCTCGCCTTGTCTTGCAGCCGTTCCGTGTCCGCAGGCGAAAGTTCAACCGATACCTTCATGATCTTACCTCGACCGGTGCCACCGTACCACGCGTCTTCGCCCCCTGCCAGAACCCACCGAACGTCGCACTCCAGCGGCCTTTGCGGCCAGATCCAAGGCCGGGTTGGCGGCGGGCGAGAGTGGACCGGCCGTGACAGACACCGCGATGGTGGGGGCCAAGGCAGAGGTGCCATCACCCTCGACTCCTCTGTTACCACCTACGCCTCGTCTTTCACCGCCCCAGGTCGGTCTGACGCGGCCCACGGGTCATCTGCCACCACCGAAGGCTCTGCTGGCATCTCCCAAGGCTCGACAGCCAGCACCGAAGGGTGCGTTGACACTGGCCCGAGGGTCATCTGCCACTACCCCAGGCTGCCTAACAGGCCTCGAAACTCGTCTGACACCAGCGAAGACTCGTCTGACACCCTCCCGGGCTCGTCTGACACCCTCTGAGGCTCGTCTGACATCGCCCTGGCGGCGATTGACACGCTCCGGCCGTCGATAGACACGGAGCGGCCGCGATGCCGGTGATGGGAGGGAAACTCTGGTTCGATCCACTTGGCCAGGGTTCTGCGATTCGTGAGTTTGCCGCTGGAGTCGCGCACGAAAACAAGGCTATACAAGGGCCCATGCGCCTCCAACACCCGACGCACAACGTAACTCCAACCCTGGATCGTCTTCGAATCGCGCGCGGCCACACACATGTCGCCAGCGACCGCGCTGCGCGCGGGTCATCGAACACCCATTGGGTGCACATTGCTCGCAGCCTCCCGATCCTGACGATGAGCGCGCTCCTTCTGGCCGCGCCGGCGGCGTTTGCCTGCGTCGGGGACTGCGATGGCGGCGGCAGTGTGACCGTCGACGAGCTGATCACCGGGGTCAACATCGCGCTCGGCAGCGCGCCGCTCAGCGGGTGTCAAAGCCTGGATCGCAATGGCGATGCTCAGGTGACCATCGACGAGCTGCTGGTGGCCGTGAACCAGGCCCTGCTGGGATGCGGCGACGCGACCGCTACGCCGACCGCTACGCCCGGCGTCACCGTAACTCCCGCCGGGTTCGTGCACCAGCAGTTCGTCACCGACGCGCAAGGCCGGGCGCTGATCCTCCATGGAATCAACGTCACCGGCTCCGCCAAAGACGACCCGTTGCGCATGCCGTGGATCACGCAAGCCGATGCCGAGCGCGTCGCTCACGACTGGGGTTTCAACGTCGTTCGCTTCCTCATCTTCTGGGACGCCGCCGAGCCGCAACCGGGCCAGTACGATGAGACGTACCTGGATCGCGTTGCCGAGCGCGTCGCGTGGTTTGCGAACGTCGGTGTGTACGTGGTCCTCGACATGCACCAGGATGTCTACGGCCACGTCGATTCCGCCGGCAAACCGCTGGGCTTCGACGGCGCGCCGTCGTGGGCGGCACGCACCGACGGCCTGCCGCATCAGCTCGTCAACCCGTGGTCGTTGACGTATATCCAACCAGGAGTGAAACGGGCCTTCGACAACTTTTGGAACGACACCGGCCCGAACACAGACCTTGGTGAGCACTACGCCGCCATGTGGGCGCATATCGCGGCCCGCTTCAAGGACCAGCCGGGCATCCTCGGGTACGATCTGATGAACGAGCCGTTCGCGGGAAGCTCCGCGGCCGGCGAGATTGCCGGGTTGCCCTTCGGAAGCCCGGCACTCTCGAAGACGTTCCAGGAGACGCTGTTCAAGCGCGGGTACGATCGCATCATCGCGGCAATTCGCGCCGTCGACCCGAATGGCTGGATTTTCTACGAGCCGCTGGCACTGCCGGCAAACAACGGCGGCGCATCGGATCTGCCAAAGCTGACCGATCCGCGCAGCGGCGAAAACCGTCTCGTCTACTTTCCGCACTTCTATGCGATCATCCCCGAGCTGACGTCCCACTATGACCCGGCAAACACCGCCGAGCTGGACGACTGGATTGCGCAGCGCAGCGCCGACGACACGGCCCTGCAGGTGCCGATGGCCATCGGCGAGTTTGGCTTGCCGTGGGATGCCGGCGGCGATCCGCTGGGGTACTTGCAGAAGGTCCTGAATACCGCCGACGCCATCACCAGCGGCTGGGCTTACTGGGCCTACGATCCCGGCAACTGGGCGCCGATTACCGGCCCCGATCTGCACGAGTCGCCGAACGCCAACATCCTGGTCCGCACCTACGCGCAACGCGTCGCCGGCACGCCGATCCGCTACGCCTATGATCCGGCGACACGGGTCTTCGACCTGACGTTCGCCGATCAGGCTGGCGTGACTGGCCCGACCGAGATCTACCTGCCGGCGCGACGCTTCTACGCGAGCGGCTGGCAGCTCGACGTCAGCGATGCCGACGCCACGTGGACGTCCACGTGGGATGCCACCAAAGAGATCCTGTCGGTCACTACGCCGTACACCGCGGGCATGCACCAGATCCACGTTTCGCCGATGGATTGACCGCCCGAGCCGCAGAGACTGCAGATACCTGCTTTGATCTTGAACTGGCCAAGGCGGAGCGAGCTTGCCTCATCACCCTAGCTGCAAGGCTGGCGAGTTACTGTAACGATCGTCCGCGATAGCGGGCACCCCCTTCGCCAGGCTCAGGACATGCTTCGAGACGGCCGCTGAGAAGATGCGGCCTCAAGGGTGAGCGGTATAGTGTCAGAGATCATCGCGGTTTCCGCTCATCCTGAGGAGGCGCCGTCTCCTCAGGCGCCGTCTCGAAGGATGCGATCTTGGCACGAGGCCACCTATCTCATTGGCCCCGGAATCCCCGTCCGCTCCTTCCGAAAGTCGGTGCAGCCTCTGCACGAAATCGACAACCTCGCTGGCACCTGAGGGCTGGTCCCGTGCGTGCATATATCTCGCTTCGGCGTGACTGTGTGCACACTCTCATCAAGACTTCGCCCCTCCCGGGTTACTGTCCGAGCCGCCGGCTTCGGGCCATTGGTGGCGCTGTTGGCGTTGCTGAGCGCCGGTTGCCATCGGAACACCGATTCGGTGGAGCTCGTCGGCTCGGTGGAGCGCACGCTGATCGAGCTCTCGGCGGCGGCCTCGGAGGTCATCGTGGCACTGCCGGTCGAACGCGGCGCGCACGTCAACCCCGGCGACGTTATCGTGCGCCTCGATCCGACACTGGCGCAGGCGGAGGTCGCACGTGCCGAAGCGCATCTGGCCGGCACTCGCACGCGGGTATCGGTGACCAAGCGTGATCTCGAACGCACCGTCGACCTGCATCACCGGCAGCTGGCCGCGCAGGAGCAGCTCGAGCACGCGCAACTCGCCGCTGATGAAGCGGGCGCGCGACTGCATGTCGCCGCGGCCCAGCTGGCGGCGGCACAGAAGCATTTGAGCGACTTCACGATCACAGCGCCGGTCGCCGGCGTGGTCGACCAGATTCCTTTCGACCGCGGCGAACGGGTCCCGGCTGCGGCCGTGGTCGCCGTGCTCCTGCGGGATGACCTCCCGTGGGTGCGCATCTGGGTCCCGGCACGAGCGGTAGCCCAGCTCGGGCCGGGCGCCGCGGCGACCGTGCGCATCGACGGCATCGCCCGTTCCTTGCAGGGCCGGGTGCTGGATGTATCGCGCGAGCCGGAGTTCACGCCACACTACGCCTTGACGGAGCGCGAACGCGTCTACCTCGTGTATGAGGCGCGCGTGGCGATCAGCGACCCGCCACCTGACCTGCGGCCCGGGGTCCCCGCCAGTGTGACCATTCCACTCAGCGTGCTCGCCGCCGCGGACTGATGATGCCGCCCGACGCGGTCATCGAAACGCACGACCTGACGCGCCAGTTCGGCGCACTCACCGCGGTCGATCGTCTCGATCTGCGCGTGCGGCGTGGCGAAATCTTCGGCTGCCTCGGCCCCAACGGCTCCGGGAAGTCGACGTTGATGCGCATGTTGTTGGGGTTGCTCGCGCCATCGGCAGGCGAGGCACGCGTGCTCGGCTGTACCATGCCGCAGGATGCGGAGCGCTTGCGGCCGCGCGTCGGCTACATGACGCAGCGCTTCTCGCTGTACGACGATCTTTCCGTCGAGGAAAACCTCGACTTCGCCGCCGAGATCTTCGGAATGGCGCGACAGCAGCGCCGGCAACGCGTGCCGACAGCGATCAGCGGCGCCGGCATGGAGCGTTACCGCACGACCCGCGCCGCCGCGCTGTCCGGCGGCTGGAAGCAGCGGCTGGCGCTGGCCGCCGCCACCATCCATGAACCCGAGCTGTTGCTGCTCGACGAGCCGACGGCGGGCGTGGACCCGCAGAGCCGGCGGCACTTCTGGGAAACGCTCTTCGATCTGGCGTCGCACGGCACCAGCATCTTGGTGTCCACGCACTATATGGATGAGGCCGTCCGCTGCCACCGGTTGTGCATGCTGCGCGACGGGCAGCGCGTCGCCGTCGGCGCGCCCCGCCAGCTGACGGCGTCGCTGGCGGGCCGGGTCGTCGACCTGCACACCGCCCAGACCGACGCGGCGATCAGCCGCCTCATTTCCTCGCCGCTGGTAGCCAGCGTCACCCAGCTCGGCGACACCGCCCACGTATTGCTGGCGCGTGGGGCACCGGATCCGGAAAGCGCGGCGCAGCAACTGCGCGCGCTCGTCGCCGGCAGCGGCATTCCCGTCAGCGAAGCACGCCCGAGCGACGCCACCCTGGAAGACGTATTCGTGGCCATTTTGCTCGGCGAGCGTTTTGAAGACAATGGTGAATGTTGAATGGTGAATGGAAAATTCAAGAG
>CAZTDK010000131.1:0-11628 GCA_964611965.1 uncultured Binatia bacterium (SeqCode)
CTCCCAGGGCATTTTGCCCCTTTCTCGGTTGTCCACAAAATCGGGTCAATTCCACGCAGGTCCTAGACCGCGTTGTCGGCGTATCCACCCCCTGCTACAGTGGGCCCACAAGTTGACGCGAGGGGGGGTCCCGAACCGGACCTCCCCTTTTCGTATTGGCGGATGACATCCACGAACGCGGATTCCGAGCGCACGCTGCGCCTACTGCACGACGCCGTCGATGCGGTGCGCACCGGTGCGCCCGGCGCCAAGCCGCTGTGGCGGGTGCAGGGTCTGAAGGGCGGGGCGCGCGCCTACTTCGTGTGGCGCTTCCTCACTCAGTACCCGCAGCCGGCCCTGCTCGTGCTCCCGTCGGCGAAGGACGCCGAGGCTCTCGTGGAGGACCTGCGCTTCTTCCACGGCGAAGACGAAAACGCGCCGCCGTTTGCCCGCCGCATCCATTACTTCCCGGCGTGGGATATCGCGCCCTTCGAAGATCTGTCGCCGACGGCCGAAACCATCGCGGCACGCATCGAAGGGCTCTATCACCTGCAGCAAACCAAGAACCCGATCGTCGTGACGACGGCGGAGGCCTTGCTGCTGCGCGTGCCGCCGCGCCGGCACTTCGCTGAGCGGCTGCGCTATCTGGTGGAAAGCGATGAGGTCGATCTCGACACCCTGGCGGTGGAGCTCGACAACTGGGGCTATCGGCGCGTGCCGCTGGTCGAGGATCGCGGCGACTTCGCGATCCGCGGCGGCCTCCTCGACATCTTCCCGCCGGCGCATGCCCTGCCGCTGCGCATCGAGCTGGCCGGCGACCTCATCGAATCGATCCGCGAGTTCGATCCGGTCAGCCAGCGCTCGCTCGATGCGCGCCAGGAGTTTCTGGTGTTGCCGGTGCGCGAGTTCGATGTCGGCGGGCGCACCAGTCGCGCCGCGCTCAAGGCGGTCGAGGCCCGGGCTATGGACCTGGAGCTGGTCCGCGACGAACGGCTGCGTATCCTCGACGGCTTGACGACGAACCTGCTCTTCCCCGGCATCGAGTTCCTGCTGCCCTACTTTCACGAGACGCTGGACACGCTCGCCGCCTACCTGCCGGACGACACGCTGATATGGCTCGACAGCGCCGGCGAGGTCGACGCCGCGTTGGAACGCGCCGCCGCCGCGGTCGAACGCCGCGCCAACGAACGCACCGCCGAACGTCGCTTCTTCCCGCCGCCGGATACGCTGTACGTCGCGCCGCGTGAGTGGCGCGCCGCCCTCACTCTCCGGCCGACGATCGAATTGGAGCCGCTCGACGTGTTGGCCACCAGCGATGGGCCGCAACACCTGTCGGTGCATTCGTTCCTGACGCGTGACCTGAAGATCGAGCGCATCCCCGGCCGCCGCGAGGTGTCGTTCGGGCCGATTGCGCAACGGGTGCGGGAATGGTGTGCAGAGGGACACCGGGTCGTCATCGTTGTCGGCACACTGCCGCAGGTGGAACGCCTGACGCGGTTGTTCGGCAACCACGATGTGAGCGTCGAGGTGATCCCTGGCGGAATCGCGGCGGCGCTCGACGGCGGCACCAAGGGACCGCGCCTGGTTGTCGGTCATCTCAGCGAAGGCTTCCGCATTCCCGACGAGCGTCTGGTGGTCATCACCGAGACCGACATCTTCGGCGAGGCGCGCCAGCACCGCCGCACGCGCCGTGTCGACGTTGGGCAGCTGCTGAAGAATCTCAGTGAGCTCAAACCGGACGACTACGTCGTGCACATCGACCACGGCGTCGGCCGCTACCGCGGCTTGAAGCATCTGAAGGTGGCCGACACGGAAGGCGACTATCTGCATCTCGACTATGCGGGCGGCGACCGTTTGTACCTGCCGGTCGACCGTATCAGCCTGGTGCAGAAGTACGTCGGCGCCGATGGCGCCACACCGGCGCTCGACAAGCTTGGCGGCACCAGTTGGGAGAAGGTCAAACAAAAGACGCGCGAGACGATCTTCGCCATGGCGCAGGAGCTGCTGGCAATTTATGCGGCGCGCGAGATCCACGAGGGGCATCCGTTCAACCAGCCGGACACCTACTTCCGCGAGTTCGAAGCAGCGTTCCCGTTCGAAGAGACCCCGGACCAGGAGCGGGCGATCGACGAGGTCCTGGCCGACATGCAGCGTCCGAAGCCCATGGATCGGTTGATCTGCGGCGACGTCGGCTACGGCAAGACCGAGGTCGCGATGCGCGGCGCGTTCCTCGCCGTGCTCGACGGGCGGCAGGTCGCCGTGCTTGTGCCGACGACCGTGCTGGCCCAGCAGCACTACAACAGCTTCCGCCAACGCTTCGCGCGCTATCCCGTGCGCGTTGAAATGCTGTCGCGTTTCCGCTCCGCCGCGGAAATCCAGGCCGTCGTGAAGGGCGTCGCCAGCGGCGAAGTCGACATCGTCATCGGCACGCATCGGCTGCTGCAGAAGGACATCGTCTTCAAGAACCTCGGGCTGCTCGTCGTCGACGAGGAACACCGCTTCGGGGTGGCGCACAAGGAACGCATCAAGCAGATGCGGACGCTGATCGACTGCCTGACGCTGACGGCGACGCCGATCCCGCGCACGCTGCAGATGTCGATGCTCGGCATCCGTGATCTGAGCATCATCGAGACGCCGCCGATCGACCGCCTGGCGATCCGCACCTACGTCACGCGCTACGATGAGGGCATCATCCGCGAGGCGATCGTGCGCGAGCTCGAACGCGGCGGGCAGGTATTCTACGTCCACAATCGCGTCGAGACCATCGAGATCCGCGCCCGGCGCCTGCGCGAGCTGGTGCCGGAAGCCACCTTCGCCGTGGCGCACGGGCAAATGCACGAACGCGATCTCGAACGCGTGATGAGCACATTCTTCGCCAAGCAGACGACCGTGCTGGTGTGCTCGGCGATCATCGAATCGGGGCTCGACGTGCCCAGCGCCAACACCATCATCATCGATCGCGCCGATCATTTCGGCCTGGCGCAGCTGTACCAACTGCGCGGGCGGGTCGGGCGCTCGCATGAGCGCGCCTATGCCTACCTGATGATTCCCGGCGAGCAATTGATCTCGCGCGAGGCGCAGCTGCGGTTGCGCGCGTTGCAGGAGCTCGACGACCTCGGCGGCGGCTTCAAGCTGGCGGCGCACGACCTCGAGATCCGCGGCGCCGGCAATTTGCTCGGCAAGCAACAGTCCGGGCAGATCGCGGCCGTCGGCTTCGACCTGTACCAGCAGATGATGGAGGAAGCCGTGCAGGAGCTGCGCGGACAGCACGTGCACCACGACGTCGAGCCGGAGATTCAGCTGGGCATCCCGGCATTCATTCCCGAGAGCTACATCGCCGATGAAAACCAGCGGCTGGTGTTCTACCGCCGGCTGGCATCGATCAAAGGCACGCTCGAGCTCGAGGCGGTGGCGCAGGAGCTGCGCGATCGCTATGGACCCATTCCTCCGACGGTCGATAGCTTCATGCGCATCATGGATCTGCGCCGCAGCTTGAAGAGCTACATGGTCGTGCGCGCCGCATTGCGCAACGGCGCCGTCACTCTGCAGTTCCATCCCGAGGCGCCGGTCAACGTCGATCACCTCGTGCAGCTGGTGCAGAAGGGCAAAGGCCGCTTCAAGCTGTCCGAGGATTTCCAGCTGAGCTTCACGCCGGCGGCGCCCGACTGGGACGGGATGATCGACGAAACCAAGGCCGTCTTGCAAGGCTTACGAGAGGCGTGCTAGCGCGAACAGCTATGAAGTCAGTACTTTCGATATCCGGGTTAAGCGTCTTGCCTTGGAAGAGGATCGGGGTGCGGGT
Organism: uncultured Binatia bacterium (SeqCode); assembly: GCA_964611965.1. Taxonomy (GTDB): domain Bacteria; phylum Desulfobacterota; class Binatia; order HRBIN30; family HRBIN30; genus CAZTDK01. The sequence goes on from CAZTDK010000131.1 coordinate 3,782, forward strand.
GATTGGCTGCCTGCTGTTGTTCGCCGTCCCCGTGCGCGCCGAGGTCATCAACAAGATTCTCGCCACCGTCGATGGCGAGCCCATCACCGTGTACGAGCTGAAACAGTTCACCGAACGCACCATCCGCGGCCGTCAGTTGAGCAGCAGCGACCAGGCGCAGCTGCTCGATGCGTTGATCACTGAAAAACTGGTCAGCAAAGAGGTCGCCGACAAGGGCGTCGTCGTGCGCGACGAAGACGTCGACCGTTACATCGACGGCATCAAGGAGCGCAACAAGATCAACGACGAGCAATTGAAGCAGGCATTGACGCAACAAGGTCTGACGATGGAGAGCTACCGCGCCCAGCTGCGCGAGGATATCCAACGCCAGCAACTCATCGCGCGCGAGATCCGCGGCAAGGTGAACGTGACGCCGGAAGAGGTGCAACGCTATTATGAGGCGCATCTCTCGGAATACTCGAAGCCGGCGAAGGTTCAGGTGGCGCACATTGTGATCCGCCTCGATCCCAATGCCACGCCGGAACAAGTCGCTGCGGCAATGGCGAAAGCCGAGGAAATTCAGGCCCGCTTGAAGAAAGGCGGGGACTTCGCCGAGGTCGCCAAGCAGGCCTCCGAGGATGCCACCGCGCAAAACGGTGGCGAGCTCGGTTGGTTCAAGAAGGGCGAGCTGCTCGAGCCGCTCGAGAAGGCCACGGCAACCATGAAAGTCGGGCAGGTGAGCGAGCCGGTGCGCACCAACGTCGGCGTGCATCTGATCAAGGTCGAGGCGCGTGAAGGTGAGTCGCACCAAAACCTCGATGAGCTTGCCGAGCAGATCAAGCAGCAGCTCTACAACGCGGCGCTCGAGGAACGCTTCCAGAAGTGGCTCACCGACGAGCTGCGTAAGCGCCATGACGTACAAATCTTATGAGGGCTTGCGCCCTCGGGGGCGCGCCGGCCGCGCGGTCTTCGTCCAGATGCGCATCGTGTTGAACGATTCGTGTGGGGTGCGATGAGGCCACGCGGTCCACAGCCGAGAGGCAACCTGCGCTCGCGTGTTCGCCTCGCCGTGACCATGGGCGATCCGGCCGGTATCGGACCGGAGGTGGTGTTGAAGGCCATCGCCGCGCCCGCCGTGGCGGCACGGATCGAGCCGATTCTCGTCGGTGACCTGGCGGTGTGGCAGGAGACCGCGAGCCGTCTGGGTCTCGAGAGTCTGCGGCCCGGTTCCTTCCAGTTGGGAACGCCCGTGGGATCACGGACCGTCCGCGTGATCGCGACGTCGACGCTGGCCGCGCGCCATCGCGTTCCCGGCGCGCCGCACGGACGGGTGGCGGCCAAGGCGTGCGGCGCGGCGGCCTACGCGGCGATCATCGAGGCGGTGCGTCTGGTGCAATCGGGCGGCGCTGCCGGCGTGGTGACGGCACCGATCAATAAGGCGAACGTGGTGGCGGCGGGATTCGATTTCCCGGGGCACACCGAGCTGTTGGCGGCATTGGCCGGCGGTGTGCCGGTGCGGATGATGATGGCGGGGCCGCGCTTGCGCGTGGTCTTGGTGACGACCCATCTGCGTCTCGCCGACGTGCCTCGCCGCTTGACGCGTGACGCCGTGCTCGAGACGATCACCATCACCGCCCGCAGCCTGCGCGACCGCTTCGGTATCGCGGCACCGCGTCTCGCGGTGACCGGCTTGAACCCGCACGCCGGCGAACAGGGACTGTTCGGTGACGAGGAGGCGCGCGTCATTCTGCCCGCGGTGCATACGGCGCGCCGCCGCGGTATCACCGTCACCGAGCCGCTGGCGGCCGACGGCGTGTTTGCGCTGGCCGCCGGTGGAATGTACGACGCCATCATTTGCATGTATCACGACCAAGGCTTGGCGCCGTTCAAGTTGTTGCATTTCGCCGATGGCGTGAACGTCACACTGGGGTTGCCGTTCATTCGCACCTCGCCCGATCACGGCACCGCGTTTGACATTGCCGGCACCGGCCGCGCCGATCCGCGCAGCATGATCGCGGCGCTCCAAATGGCGGCCGACGCGGCACGCCGCCGCCCGCTGCGCCGCCCGATGACCCTTGTGAGACGCCCGGCGACTGCAGTAAGCTAACCGACATGCGAAGGGGAAGGGTCTCACGCAAAGCCGCAAAGGCGCCAAGAGGAAGACAACAAGAACAAAGTTTCTGATGGAGCTTGCACCGATTCGACACCGCAGATTGTCCTTTGATTCCTTGCGTCCGTCTTTGCGGCCTTGAGTCTTTGCGCGAGTTCTCTCTTTGATTTGAAAAGTTTGCCCGAGGGCAGCCATGAAAGCACTGGTACTCACCGGCGGGGCGGGCCGACATCTGGTTCCGTTTTCCGTTTCGCGACCCAAGACCATGACCGTCGTCGCTGGCGGCTCGCTCATGCGCCGCACGCTGACGCATCTGCGCGAGGCCGGGGTCACCGACGTGACCGTGGTGCTCGGGCAAAACGGCGACAAGGTGCGCGCCACCTTCAACGACGGTCAGGACATCGGACTCAGCCTGGCCTACGTCGAGCAGGAGCGGCCGCGCGGCATCGCCGACGCCATTCTCAGCGCGCGCCGGCGCTTCAATCCCGGGGAATACTTCATCCTGGCCTACGGCGACGTGGTGACGTCGGCCAACCCGTTCCACCAGGCGCTGCAATCGTTCAACTCGTTCAAAGGGCCCATCGCCGGGGTCTGCCTGCCTGGCCCACCGACCGGGCGCTACGGCAACGTCTACCTGAGCGGCACCCGCATCACCAAGATCGTCGAGAAGCCGACCACCAAGGACCTGGGCAACTATGTGTTGGCCGGCCTGTTCGTCTTGCCGTCGGAGACCTTCTCGTTGCTCGAACGGTTCGGCGACATGGAGAAGGTATTCGGGACCCTGATCGAGTCGCCGTCGCTGAACGCGTCGATCTGGGAAGAGGGCTGGATGGACGTCGAGTACCCGTGGGATGTGCTGGCGGCCAACCGCATGGTGATGGACACGTGGGAGCAGGCCGAGATCTCGCGCAATGCAGTGGTCGAGGGCAACGTGACGCTGAGCGGGCCGGTGCACGTCGAGGCCGGATCGATTCTGAAGTCGGGAGCGGTGCTGGCGGGACCGTGCTACATCGGGCGGAATTGCTACGTCGGCAATAACGTCCTGGTCAGGTCGTACTCCTCGCTCGGGCCCGGTTCGATGATCGGCTACGGGGTCGAGCTCAAGAACTGCGTCCTCTTCGGCAATTCCAAAGTCGGCCGACTGTCGTTCGTCGGCGACAGCGTGATCGGGGAGAACGTCGATATCGGCTCCGGCACCATGACCATCAACGAGAATCTCGATCAGAGCCGTGTCCTCGTCGACGTGTTGGGCGAGACCGTTGACTCCGGCCTCGCCAAGCTCGGGGCCTTCATCGGCGACGACGTTAAAATCGGCGCCGGCAACACGCTCGCTGTTGGCACCGTGCTGACGCCGGGGACCAGCTTGCCGCATCATGCAACCGTGGGCGGTGGGAGGTAGGCGGTAATGTGCGGCATTGCGGGGGTGACGAGTTTTCATCCGATCGGGGATCGCCTCTACGAAGGCGTCCACCATCTCGAATACCGCGGATACGACTCGTGCGGCGTGGCGTTTCTCAACCACGACCACATCGAGGTGCGCAAGGACGTCGGCACGGTCGATGAGGTCAACGTCAAGGAGAACCTCCGCCACCTCGCCTCGCACGTCGGCATCGCGCATACACGCTGGGCGACACACGGCAAGGTGACGCGTGAGAACGCGCACCCGCACCAGAGCTGCAAGGGCGATTTTGCCGTCGTCCACAACGGCATCATCGGCAACTACCGGGCGCTGCGCGACGAGTTGGTCAAGGCGGGGCACCGCTTCCGCTCTGAAACCGACACCGAGATCATCGCGCACCTCGTCGAGCAGCGCTTCACCGAGCTGGGCGACGTCGAGCGCGCCTTCATCGCCGCGCTGCGCGGTCTGCAGGGCAGCTACGCTCTGGCGATGATTTCGACACACGACGCCGAGCGCATCTACTGCGCCCGCCACGAGAGCCCGCTGATCATCGGTGTCGGCAGCGAGTCGAACTACGTCGGCTCGGACTTCAACGCGTTCATCGACTACACCAAAAACACGGTGATCCTCGAAGACGGCGAGTACAGCGTGGTGTCGAAGGACAGCGTCTCGGTGAAAAGCGTGCGCACCGGCGACGTGGTGGAGAAGACCATCACCGTCATTCCCTGGGACTCCGAGCTCTCCCGCAAGGGCGGCTACCCGCACTACATGCTGAAGGAGATCCACGAGCAGCCGCAGGCGGTGCGCAGCGCCCTCAGCATCGATGCCGAGCAGATCGACGGCGTGGCCGACATGATGACGGCGGCGCACCGCGTGCATCTACTCGGTGTCGGGACGACGTACTATGTGGCGCTCTTCGGACAGTACATCCTGGCGCAGCTCGCCGATATGGACGTGCCCGCAGCCAGCTCGGACGAGTTCCGCCACCTCGACAAATCGGACACGCACTCGCTGGTGTTGGCCATTTCGCAATCCGGCGAGACCTACGACACGGTGATGAGTTTGCGGCACGCCAAGGCGCGCGGCGCCAAGACCGCCGCGATGGTCAATGTCGTCGGCTCGTCGATCGCCCGCCTGGTCGATCGGGTCATATTGCAGGGATCGGGTCCGGAAGTGTGCGTCGTCAGCACCAAGGCGGCGCTGGTGCAGATGATCCTGCTCGTCCGGGTGGCGATCGAGCTCGGCACGCGCCGCGGCGTGCTGTCGGCGGCGCAACGCGCGGAATACGAAGCCGCGCTGGCGGCACTGCCCGGCGAGATCGAAACGATCTTGAACGAGAAGTCAGGGCTCATTCGCGCCGCTGCCTACCGGCATGCACATGTCACCAACTGGCTCTTCCTCGGTCGCGGCATCTACTACCCGATCGCGCTCGAGTCGGCGTTGAAAATGAAAGAGGTCACGTACGTGCACGCGGAAGGCATGCCCGGCGGCTTTTTGAAGCACGGCACGCTCTCGCTCGTCGACAACAAGCTCTACACGATGGTGTTCGTGCCGCCGCCGTCAGCCGCGGAGCTGCATGCGATGACCATGTCGAGCGTCGAGGAGGTCAAGGCGCGTGGTGGCTTCGTCTTCGGCTTCAACTACGATCCAGCCGAAGACATCTTCAGCGATCGGGTGGTACTGACGTCGCCACACGACCTCACCGCGCCGTTCTTGCCGCTGGTGTGCGCGCAGCTCTTCGCCTACTTCACCGCCACCGCCCTCAAGCGCAACGTCGACAAGCCGCGCTCGCTCGCCAAGTCCGTCACCGTCGCGTAGGCGATGCCACTGGATACCAAACCGATGCAGCTGGCGAATGTCACCGCCGGTTTGCACAGCATCGCCGCCAGCGACGTGCAGCGCGCCGCGGCGACCCGCAACCTGACGGCGTGGTGGAACGGCACGCCGTACACCGCGTTCCGACCGCAGCTGGAGAGCCTTGCGCGGCGGCAGCGCTGGACGCTGCTGTTCGATTCGTTTTATCGCGTGATGCCCTTCGGCACCGGCGGCCGCCGCGGTCCCGTCGGCATTGGACCGAATCGACTCAATCAGGAGACCGTCACCACATCCGTGCAAGGACACGTGCACTACCTGCAGCGCCACTATCCGGGAAAGCCACTGCGCGTCGTCGTGGCGTACGACGTGCGTGTCTTTCGCGATCTCCGCGGGCTGTACGACGTGGCCGTGCCGAATCCCTTGCTGGGCGTCAGCTCGCGCGACTTCGCGCATCTGGCCACGGCGGTGTATGCGGCGAACGGCGTCGAGGTGTACACCGTGCGGCACGACGACTTCTTCCTGGCGACGCCCGAGCTGTCGTTTGCCATCCGCCACCTGCACGCGCATGGTGGCCTCAACATCTCGGCATCACACAACCATCCCGACGACAACGGCGCCAAATTCTACATGGCCAGCGGCGGCCAGCCGATCCCGCCGGATGACGAGGAACTTGCACGCGAGGTCGAAGCGGTGACCCAGGTGCCATCCGCAAGTTTCGACGATGCGCTCCGTTCCGGCGCGGTGAAATGGTGGGACGCCACCTTGCACGAGCACTACCTCGAAGCCAACCTCGCGTGCTCGATCGATCCCGCCGCACGCCAGGCGCGCATCGCCTACACGCCTTTGCACGGCACCGGGCGGTATACGGTCGGAGCGCTGCTGCCACGCGCCGGGTTCGACGTGCGTTACGTCGAATGCCAGATGGCCCCCGATGGCGCCTTCCCGGAGGTGAAGTTCCACATCCCCAATCCCGAGGTGCCGGAATCGATGGAGGCAGTGACCGAGGCGGCGCGCCAATGCGGCGCCGACGCGGGATTCGCCACCGATCCGGACGCCGACCGGCTCGGCGTCACCGCTCCAGACAATGGTGGCTGGCGCTGCCTGAGTGGCAACGAGATTGCCGTGCTGCTGGCGGCATACATCATTGAGACCCGGCGCGAGCAAAGGACGCTGCCCGCGCAGGGGTTTATCATCAAGACGGCGGTGACCACCGACCTCCTGGCGCGCATCGCGCGCGCCAACGGTGTGCAGGTGGTTGGTGCCCTGCTCGTGGGCTTCAAGTACGTCGGTCACGTCCTCGATGCGATCGAACGCGACGGTCGCTTCGGTGACGTCCGCGGGACGCCGAATGATTTCCTGCTGGCGGCCGAAGAAAGCAACGGCGTCCTGGTGAGCCCGCAGCTGCGCGACAAGGACGCCGCGGGCGGCGCCCTGCTGCTGGCGGAGCTGTGTGCGCGCGTGCGCACCGCCGGAAGCACGCTGGGCGCGCACCTGACCGATGTGTATCGCCGCTACGGGTATGCCGCCAATGTCGGCTATTCACTGGTCATGGAAGGCGTGGCCGGTCTGGCGATCGTTGGTCGAATCATGGACGAGCTGCGGCGACAGCCCCCGCAGCGCGTCGACGGACGCGCGCTGCTGCACGCCGCCGATTACTGGAATGAAGCAACCTTTGGAGCCATCCGCTCGGAGACCGACCGCAGCGCGCGCAACTTCATTCGACTGGCATACGAGGGAGACGTGTTGATCTCCGCGCGACCATCTGGCACCGAGCCGAAGATCAAGTTTTATGTCGAGCGCATCTTCGAGCCTGCGCCGAGCTGGGCCGGGGACGGCTTTGCCGCGGCACGCGGCGCGATGGATGACGGCGTCGGTGAGGTGACGCTGCAGTTTGTCGACCGGCTCCTGCGCCTCGTCGGCATCGAGCTGCCGCGTCCGGCGCTGCTGCTGTCGCCTCTGGTATCGCTCGACAACCGCATCGATTTCGCGCAGCACTTCTTGCCCGAGTTGGAGGCGCAACTTGGTGCGAGTGCGGCCGATGCGGACCGTCTCGCGGCCTGGATCGACGAACGGTTAAAGGCCTACGGTTCCGATCCGCGCTATATGGTGACCGCGGGAGTCGCCGAGTGCTTCCGCGTACGTCCTCAGAGCGCGGAGCAGGCAGAGTTGCTGCGGCGGGTGTTCCCACTGCCAGCCGCTTGACCAATCTCCCACTTCACAGCGCCGGTGCCGGCAAGACGCCCCCAACCTCGAACGCGTGTCGCTCGAAGGCGAATCGTTGCTTGCGAAAGACGTCCTTCTTCGACAGCTCGACGCGTTCCCGGGTCGCACTGCACACCCACGTGCTTGGCGCAGAGGGATTGCGCCGCGCGAAGGCCGGCGCGAACAGCGCGACGTTTTTGCCGGCCTCACGGTCGCGGGCCGACAGATAGATGGCAACCTCGACGCCATGGTCGCGCAACTCGCGCCCGAGTCGCTGTGACGCGCTGTAGCTCGTCTTCGAGGATATACGCCCTCCGTGAACGGCGAAGGGCGCGATCGTCA